>JAUWMY010000003.1 GCA_030612945.1 Desulfobacteraceae bacterium | reverse complement strand
ATCCGGTTATCGATATTTTACCAGAGCAAAGGGAGATCAGCGAGAAAGGTGGAACCATGAGACTCGGGGCATATTCGGCTGTGCTTAAAGAAGGTTCATTAGTTCAATCTCTTTATGGCGCTAAAGAGGCGTCGGAGAGACACCGCCACAGATATGAGGTAAGTCCCGAATACCATTCCATTATTGAGGAGAACGGGATGGTTTTCTCTGGGAATTCCCATGACAGGAGGCTAGTTGAGTTTATAGAATTCCCCAACCTAAAATTCTTTGTTGGCACCCAGGCCCATCCTGAACTCAAATCAAGGAAGGAAAAGCCCGCCCCACTCTTCTATGGCTTTGTTTAAGCATGCTTAGATTAAAATTTCTCAATAGTGAGCCAATTTCAAAACGTCCCCTTTTGCCCACTGCGTCAGATATCACTCAATTGAGTTTGGCTAAATAGGGGTATTAGAGCACCACAGTCCCTGGGCTGCCATCGACTAATTTTTCCGCCACAGGAATCATTAATTTTTGTGACCATCTTAAATCATTAAAATCCACTTCCGGGTTATATTTCTTAACGAGCCAGAACGGCATCTTGAATATTTCATTACAGAGGGTCCAGATATTGTCTCCACTTTTGACCCGGTATACCTGTACAGCCGCTACTTTGTAAGCGCCGAAAAAATCCTCCTGAATCTTTTGATGGTACTCGAACCGTACTTCTTCAAATTGCTCTTTCGCGACCCTATCCAAAGGAATTTTTACTTCCTGATGTAATCGCAATACACTCCTGTAGCTAAACCCGTTCAACCGCCGGATCTCCTGTGTCGGGATTCCCAACCATTCCGCGTAATGCCCCAGTGTTTCCTCGTTTTCCACACGAATAATTCCAATTGTTTTTTCAGGCTGTGCAGCGACCTGTTCAACATGGAGGTTGCCCGCCTTCACAGCCGGATTAGTCGATAGTTTAGGGGCAGTGATCATGGCCTCGTATGCAGTTGGTGTATGCTGTTTCGCCATGGTCGCAGTCTGTGATGTCTTAGATATTTCTCCAGAAGAAAGAAGTGGGGCGGCCTCGGGCGTTTTTTCTTTGCCCCTGGTATAAGCCACCAGACCAGGGCTTTCGTCCGGCACTGGTAATCGCAGATTCCGGTTGATATAGATGGTGCCCCTGGAATTAAGATTGTTGGCCAGGATCAAATCGGACGTTTTAAGCCCATGTATCCTGGCAATTTTTGCGACCGTGTCGCCCTTTTTTACCCGGTGAAAGCGGCTGGGTTTTTGGCGAGATTTATAAATATTATTCGCTAAATCGACAGACGAATCCAGCAAATCATGCGCCGTATAAACCGGTAAACGCAGCGCATATCCCTTGGGCACATATTTCTGGCCTTCAAAGACCGGCGGCCTCAAGGCGGGGTTGAGCCTGCGCATAGTAGCGATGTCCACCTTAAAATGACTGGAAAGGTTTTTTATTGACGCATAGCCTTCCAATAACACTTTCCGGGTATCAACCGGTCTGTTAAATTCAAGCGCGCCGAAGTATCGCTCATAATTTATTGCCACCTCCCGGGCGGCCAAAAATTCAGAATAAAAATTCCTGGACGCGAACTTGAAGATCCTGCTTCTATAGCCTTTAAAAATTGCTTCGTAGCTATCTTTGATCCTCTTTGCCCTCAACATGCCTGTAATGCCGTGATTATATGCTGTAATTGCCATTGGCCAACTTTTTATCTTCTTATAATTCTGCTTCAGTAATTGTGCCGCGGCCTTGGAAGACCGAATAGGATCCCGTCGTTCATCAAGCACATAACCAACGGTCATTAATCGCTTGCCAGTAGAGCGAGTGAATTGCCAGATGCCTGCGGCCCCGAATTTACTGTAGGCTCTCGGGTTAAAGGATGATTCAACATGAGGCAGAAAGGCCAGGTCCTCGGGCAGACCATGGGAATGAAAAATTTCTTTAATCTCGTCAAGGTAGGCACCGGATCGAATTAGCCCTTCTCGAAAGCGGTCTTTCTGGCCAATCTGGCAGCGAATTCTGTATATCGCCTTTTGGAAGGTGACAGGATTCGCATCCGGACCGAACAGTGCTGCTATACGCTTTGCTTCCGGTTCGGAGGCTGAGCTGCTTTTCGCCAGGTTTTCCAATATTTTTTTGTATTTTTTTTTGGCATTCTTAATCCGTTTTCTATTTTCTTTTCTTGCCCCATGCCTTTCCGGTGCCAATAATTCAATCACGTCATACACTATATGCAAATCAATGCTGTCATGGAGAATGCCTTGTGTTGTTGGATACTTAGAATAGATATCAGTCCAGAAATCAACGTTCCGTTCAATGCTGGGATAAATTGGAAAGGGATCCGTAGCAGCACAAATTTCGGCACAGAAAAACAAACTGACAAAAAATAAGATGTAAATTAGCCCGTATATTGAATATTTTTTTTTCATAATCGAAGTTTTCCTTGAACCTTCTTATTTTACCAACATCTGGTGATTGTTTAAATACAGTACAATAATATGAAAATGAGCAAGATCTATACCGACCTGCCCAAATATAATTTATCATTAAAATACAACGTATTAGGTTAATCTTGAATTGCCGTTGCGTCAGAAAATTTGACAAAAAACGTCAAAAATAGAGAAAAAATGTCATTTTCTGAATCACAACCTGGGATAATCAAAGCTGAAGTGGATTTGCGCGAACCCTAAGTGGAATGTGCACGAACGCTGCAATCTGGGTGCACGCCACAGGTGGGGTATTGAGAGAGGCATCTTGGTGGAAAAACGCCATGGTTACCCTTTTTCTATTCGAGGATGGTAAAGCTTATCGCGTCCGGTGAGTCAGACGCCACCTTATGGCCGAGGCCAATAATTCCATTCCCTGACAGCACGAAATCATCTCGTATCAAAGCAAGGCTTCTTTTTCCATTGACATGGATAAATGTGCCATTCATGCTCAGGTCAGTTAACACAAATTCATTTCCACGATTCACGATGACGGCGTGCGTACGGGAAGCATGTTTGCCCTCAACAATTAAGTCATTCTGGTCGGTCCGCCCCATTGTAACGACGGGGCGACCATTATTCATTTCAATTACCTGATCGTGGAATCTAAGCTCCAGGCGGGCTTGAAAAACCTCAGGCATAGCAATTTCAAGTATTTCATTACACACGTGGCAACGGATATAACCAGGTGCTTTTTCTGTTTTGCCGGGCTCTATATTATTTTTTGCGCCACATTCTTCACAAAAAACAATCACTGTCAAATCCCCCTGTTATTATCCCTACAACGACATTTGTCGATATCCATAATACGTCCTTTTAACTTGTTTGTTTGCCTATTACGTAAGTGTTCCGGGTTACGAGTTGCGAGTTGTTAATGGGGAATAATCCTTTTTTTTATAACCCGTATCCCGCAACCCGTAACCCGCAACAATATCGCATGACACAAAAAGAAGCTGTTGCTAAATAAAGCTGATAAGTTGCGTTGTAGGGTTATTTTGTATCATAAATTCTCAAAACAGCTTTTTCTGAATCAGACCCTCTTTCTCCTCTACTTGAAATCCCAAATGGGCGTAGGCGCGTTTTGTAGCAACCCTCCCTTGATGTGTCCGTTTTATGTAGCCTTTTTGAATCAGAAAAGGCTCATACACATCCTCCAGGGTATCCTTTTCTTCGCTTACTGCTGCGGAAAGGCTGCCTAAACCAATAGGCCCGCCATCGAACTTCTCGATGATCGTCCGCAAAATATGCCGGTCCATTTTATCTAACCCCTTCTCATCCACCTCCAACATGTCCAGTGCCCCGCTTGCCACCTCCCGGGTGATGACACCATCTGCTTCTACTTCTGCAAAGTCCCGCACTCTTCTTAAAAGCCTGTTGGCAATTCTTGGTGTCCCTCTTGCCCTTCTGGCTATTTCAAGGGCGCCACCGTCTTTAAGCGGAATTTCAAGCAGTCTGGCTGATCGGGTAACTATTATTTGGAGATCCTCCGGCTTGTAAAAGTCCACGCGCAGAATAACACCGAAACGATCTCTCAAGGGTGGCGTCAAAAGCCCGGTCCTGGTGGTGGCACCAGCCAGGGTAAAGGGAGGGAGTGGGATTTTCATGGTCCGGGCTGAAGGGCCCTGCCCGATAATGATATCAAGTTCGTAGTCTTCCATTGCCGGGTAAAGGATTTCTT
Organism: Desulfobacteraceae bacterium; assembly: GCA_030612945.1. Classification (GTDB taxonomy): domain Bacteria; phylum Desulfobacterota; class DSM-4660; order Desulfatiglandales; family Desulfatiglandaceae; genus 4484-190-2. The sequence goes on along the minus strand of JAUWMY010000003.1, from coordinate 17,096 downwards.
CAACCACATGATTCAGCCTGTGGATCTCGTCTATGAAAAGCACGTCCTTGGGTTTGAGACTGGTCAGTATGGCAGCGAGATCTCCAGCCTTTTCAATGACCGGGCCTGATGTGCTTTTGATACTTACCTGTAGTTCATTTGCGATGATGTGGGCTAAAGAGGTTTTTCCCAGACCAGGGCTCCCATGAAAAAGTACGTGATCCAAGGCCTCCGAACGGCCCTTTGCCGCCTCAATAAAAACCCGGAGATTTCTTTTCATCTCTTCCTGTCCCACATATTCGTCAAGCGTGTGGGGCCTGAGACTTATCTCGGCTGGGATTTCATCTGCCTGGGGCTCTGGATCTGTGATTCTTTCTTCCATAACACAATTTTTTATGTCTTTTTTTTGGTAACCGTTCAAGGGTTCAAAGGTTCAGAGGTTCAAAGGCTGCATTCTCATCACCATACGTAATTTTGTAAACGTTTTGTACGGGAAAATCGACCGCTTCATCATCCCCACAAATTCAGAACATGATATTTGGCAATTATGTGGGAAAACCAGCATTTTTTACGAGGACTTCGGGTCTTCAATTTTGTTCCTGTCCCTAACCCTTAATCCCGCTTTCAGCGGGAAACCCTGAACCTGTGAACACTTATATTTCATTCAAGCCAAAACCTTTAATGCCTCCCGGATCAACCCTTCCAGGGTCATTTCCTTGATCAAAGGCCTTGCCTTTTCAATAGCCATTTTGGCCGCTTTTGGTGAATAGCCCAGGTTTAAGAGCGCTGACAGGGCATCATCCACAAATCCCTTCTCTTCCCCCTCAATTGCAGGCGGCAGGGCAATCTCCTCCTCATCAAGAAGCTTACATGCACGGTCCTTCAACTCCAAGGCAATTCGTTCAGAAGTCTTCTTTCCCACACCCGGAATGGCCCGTAATCGAACCGTATCTCCACCCGCTATTGCCCCAAGCAATTCCTGCGGCCCGATGCCTGAAAGGATGTTAATGCACAGCTTCGGGCCTATGCCTGAAACAGAGATCAACATTAGAAAAAGATCCTTTTCCAGTTTTGTTTGAAAGCCGAATAGGAGTAAGGCATCTTCCCTGACATGGTTATAGATGTGAAGGCTTACCTTCGCATCCTTTTCCGGAAGGGTATAAAAGGTTGAAAGGGGCACACAGACTTCATAGCCTATGCCCCCAGCCTCAATAATCACCGATTGGGTCGTTTTCCTGAATAATTGACCGGTTAAATATGCAATCATCTTCTATCCGAGATTCCCGCGTGTATGGAGTTCAAATCTTGACCAGTTAAGGTGGCATATGGCAGCGGCCAGGGCATCGGAAGTATCGAGATTCGGGTTGCCTTTCAGTTCCAGTATGATCCGGACCATGGACCGGACCTGCTCTTTTGTCGCCCTGCCATAGCCCACGACCGCTTTTTTGATCTCAAGGGGTGTATACTCAAAAATCTGAATACCGCATTGAACTGCCGCGATCAAAACAGCCCCCCTGGCGTGGCCCAGTTTCAAAGAGCTTTGTATGTTTTTGGCATAGAAAAGATCTTCGATGGACATCTCCTGGGGCCGGTAGTCGCTCATGACCTCAACCATGGTCTGAAAAATCTTGTGGATTCTTTCATAGAAAGGGATTTTACCGGATGAGGCAATATGGCCGGAATGGATGCAGGTCAATGTGTCGTTTTTTTTCTCCACCAGGCCGTAACCTGTGACCCGGGAGCCGGGATCTACCCCCAACACCAGCATCAGCTCAGTGCCTCCAGTACCTCGTCAGATATGTCAAAATTGGCATAAACATGACTCACATCATCATTATCCTCAAGGCCTTCCATCAAGTTCAACATCTGCTGAGCCTTTTTACCCTCAATTTTCACCGTGTTTTTTGGGATCATACTGATTTCCGCAACTGTATAGGGAAGGCCTGCATCATCGATGGCCTTTTTAACGGATTCAAAGTCCGAGAAATCTGTTATGACCTCAAATTCGGTGTCTTCCTCTTTGACATCTTCTGCGCCGGATTCAAGAACAAGATCCAGAAGTTGTTCTTCATCTACTTTATCTTTTTCAAAGACAATCAGGCCTTTCTTCTCGAACATCCAGGCGACACATCCCGGTTCTCCAAGGCTTCCGCCGTGGCGCTCAAACTGGTGCTTCACGTCCGCCACGGTCCTGTTTTTGTTGTCGGTCAAGCAGTCCACGAGCACCGCTACACCCCCCGGTCCGTAACCATCATAGCTTGCTTCCTCGTAATTCACTCCTTCCAACTCACCAGTGCCCTTTTTTATGCCCCTTTCGATATTCTCTTTGGGCATGTTTTCTGCTTTGGCAGCAGCAATTGCCGTTCGCAAACGGGGATTACCATCCGGATCACCACCTCCCATACGCGCGGCTACGGTTACTTCCTTAATGAGTTTGGTAAAAATCTTGCCTCGCTTGGCGTCTGCTGCGCCCTTTTTGTGCTTTATCGAACTCCATTTTGAATGCCCGGACATAATTTAAATCCTCCTCATTGCAAGTCAACTACCACCCTTGAAAGGGGTGGCTTGAATGGTGACCCTAAAAGGGTCAAAATATGTAAATAAATTGAATTTAAATGACAAAGGTCAAAGCTCAAATTTCAAATGAATGCCAAATGACAAATGCTAAAAAATATGTAACCGTTCAAGGGTTCAAAGTTCCATGGTTCACGCTGAACTGTGAACCTGACAACCTGAGTATTTACAAATAAATAACTGATCGTTTTGGGAAACATTTTGACATTGGGGTTTTGGATTTGATTTGACATTTGGATTTTTTCATTTGAACTTTATTCCATAGGCCATCACAAATCACTATCTAATACGCATAGTAGAGCTGGGACCATCCCGCTACTGCGAGATGGTTTAAGGGATTAATTAACCAACCCCAGGCCCACCATATAAACTTCTCTGCTCCTTTTCCGGGTAGACTTAGGTCTGAATGTCTGTATTTTACGGAAATGGGTTGACATTTCCGATTTAAATGCCTTGAGGTCTTCCCCTTCGAATACCTTACATACAAAATGCCCTTTTTTTTTCAAGAGCACGAGCGCGATACCCAAAGCCCTTCTTGCCAGCGACATAGAGCGGCTTGCATCCGTCACCCTTATACCTGTAGTCTGAGGGGCAAGATCACTTATCACCACATCCCTTGGACCCACTTCCCGGATCAACCACTCGGTGTCTATTGTTAGGATATCGTGCTCAATAAACCTAAAATTAGGAAAAGAAAGGTGCTCCGGAAGGGTAAGATCTATCCCCACCAGTTCTCCTTTAGAACCGACCTTTTTGATGCCGTATTGCGACCAGGAACCCGGATAACAGCCCAAGTCAAGCAGCCGATCACCCTTGCTTATTAATTTGTACTTTTTGTCAATTTCCTGGAGTTTATAAACTGAACGGGCAAGCCACTTCTCATCCCTGGCCTGGCGGGTATAATGATCTTCCCACCTGTTTTCTTTCATTTTTTGATTTTTATCACAAATGGCTCCCCTTTGCAAAAAAAATCAGTAATAGTTCAGCCGTCTATTTTTCTGACAGGATTAATCCCGCTTGCAGCGGGAGATTAATTTTATCCTGTAAATCAGAAGATGTATCCTGTTTTTGAGAAACTTAGCTGTTAGCAATGACAGTTTCGAAAAAAGCTATGTGGTGCCGCAGTGCGGCATCACATAGCTTTTTTCGAAGACAGTAATATTGTTTGAATAATAAACTATATGAATTTGCCCAACCATGGCCTGAAATGTCCGGTAGAATATGTATTGTCTTAACACAGGATTATGATTAATGATGCACAGGACAAAAAATCTTGTTTATCCTGTAATCCCGTCTAAAGGTTTTTTTAACAGGTGAACTATTACAAAAATAACAATGTTTTCCAATTCCGATGCATATACGGAAAATAAAATCAGAATTGACAATAAAACTATTTTCGCTTACGAGGCATCCTGCTTTTCAAGAAAATAAAGGGTAGCCCCAACCGGTGAAAAGGATAGAAAAAGAATGTTCAACCCCGGAATCAGAAAGGGAAGACCAAATCCAAGATGAAAGAGGATAGTTTTCAATAAAAGCCGAAATCTGTTTTTGAATGGAACAAGACGTCTGGCAGGTACAAGATCTGTATTATCCCATGCAAGGAAAATAATAGCGATGCCGGAAGACAGAAACATCACGACCGGCCCAAATAACACGAACCAACCCAGGATCATAAGCAGTATGGATAACAACACAGGGACAATGCCTCGCGGTATTTCCTGCCCCATCAGAAAGACAAATTGCTTCCAAACAGACATCTTTTCCGGTTCTTTCACGCTCCCCGTTACCTTGAGTTCGGTGATCCGAGACATATGATCCATGATGATCACACTGAAAAGGATCTGTGAGATCAGATAGGCAAATACTACCGATATACCAAAAAGAAAGAGGGAAACAAGCCAGGAAAGAATATGCCACAACCAGCGAACCCATTGACTTTCAGGTTTGGTCCAGATAAATTCCAGAATCTCCTGATGGTAGACGAAAATCAAGCTTGCCAGAACAATTGTGATAAGAAGAACCACAACAAGCCTGACAAGGCCCCAGAAAAGGAGCTTACCGGACTTGACGCCAAACCATAGGCCACGAATATTATATTGGAGTCCAGTTAGAATATCCATTTGCTGTATCGTGCTCTGAAAGTTACTATTTAAGTATCACTTTATTAGACAGGATAACAGGATAAACAGGAATCTATTTTTAAGTCATAAACAAGATCTTATTGTAATACTCCTGTAAATCAAATAAGATATCCTGGCAACATACCTTAAGGATAAATCCCCAATAAGGAACTAAGATAATCTCTTTGGGCCTTTCTTAAATGTGAAATGAGTATTTAGAAAGTTTCAAATCAATGGGGGCCAAGTTTAACCAAACTCTAATAGAAAGTTTTAATTCAATAACTTACCCATATAGCAAGCAACAGTCCATCAGGATATTTAAAGGATTTACAAGAATTCAAAAAAATCAAGTTAATCCTGTTATCCTGTCAAATAGATACCTGAGTAGTTACCGCTAAATCTCTCATGCATCGCATTATTCGGTGAACACGGGACAAATAGTCACTTATCAGTAGTCCCTTCCCCTACCGTTGAAATTAAAATAGCGTTAATATTCTCCGGTGTTACACGGTTAATGTTCACACCGAGTGGTAGATCAACATTTTTTACAGAAAGCTTGATCAGGTGTGTCCCTGCCACCAGATTGCCAAGCTCCACCTGCACACGTACTTCATTGTCCTCCAGTACCCTGATACTGTGACGCCTGCCGGACAGTGTCAGCCTGACCGTCTTGGCTGAGTCCTCGCTCAGCGTTAACTCTGAGGGGAGGTTGACATACCGGATGGGGGCAACGACGTTGATTTTGACTTCCTGTGGGCTCGCCAGGGCCAGCCACGCCATTGAAACCAGGGCCAGGGAAATAAGCTTGGGTCCCCAGTTTTCCAGGAAGGCCCCATGAAGAAAGCCTTTGATAGTAGGGCCGGGAATTTCTGACACACTGAGCCAATCTTCGAGCTGGGAGGATAGCTTCTGCGGGTTCTCCCAGATCCTGACCTTTCCCTCTACAACTGTGGAAACTTCGGCCCTTTCTTCAGAAACCACAAGACAAACAGCGTCGGTCCTTTCTGATAAACCAATGGCGGCCCTGTGCCGGGTTCCATATTGCTCCGGGAGATCCTCTTTTTCGGACAAGGGGAGGATGCAGCCCATTTGGGTAAGACGACCTTTAGAAAGGACAAGGGCTCCATCATGGGCAGGGGAATGATGGTTAAAAATACTTTTAATCAATGCTGGCTCGGGAAGTGCCATTATTGTCTGACCTGCATGGAAAAACTCGGATGGATTATCATCCCTCGAAAGGACAACGAGTGCGCCTGTCTGCTCCCGGGCCATCTCAAAAGCAACCTGCGCCAGTTCCTTTGCGAGTGTTCCCCGGGAGACGCGTTTTCGCGTTCGAAGGTAGCGAAGGGGACTGACCTTTTCCAGGACCTGTCGGATCTCGGATTGGAAAAGTATAAGCAATAAAATGAGAAGTACCTGCCACAAAAACTGGAATGCCCATGTGGTCAGAAAAAGGCCCCACAGCTTGGCCACAGAATAGATTCCTCCCAGTACCACCAGTCCGATGAGCACACGGAGCGCTCTGGTCCCCCGGAACCACACATAGAGTTGATAGGTCACAAGAGTAAGAAACAGGATATCGGCCAGATCTCGCCACGTGGGCGATGGGATGAAATCTAATAATGGCAAGGACTTTCTCCCTGGCAGGTCGTCTCGAACAAAACTGCCCTTCTTTAGTAGATACGACCGTTCATAATTTATGTAAGTTCTCAATAAGTCCGGGCAGTTCGACTGCCTCCCCCTTTTGCAAAGGGGGATCGAGGGGAATTTCTCTAATTCAGCCCGGGTTTATTGAGACCTTCCCAATTTATGTCCTAACTATTAAAAGCAACAGCACATCTTGTCAATGTTTAAAAATGAGGTTTGAATTTCTCGATTGTGGTATTAGAATTATAATAATTAATAAAAGACAAGATATCCGGAGGTTAAATTACAGAATGGAAAAAATCAGCATAGATGGCGTGGAACTCCATTTAAGCGCGCCTGACGATGTGTCAATGTCCTGGGTTGGACAGGACGATCTGGTCACTCAGGTTCTGGCAGCATGGTTGGTTATAGGGGAAGACGACCTGCCTCTCAGTCCCAGGCTGCTGGGCAAACCGGGCGTTGGAAAGACGACGCTGGCTTATCACGCCGGGAGGTGCCTCACCCGACCTGTTTACCTTTTTCAGGCCACGATGGATACCAGACCCGAGGACCTGATAGTTACTCCGGTTATCTCGGAGCAGGGGAAAATCAAATATGTGGCAAGCCCGGTGGTTTCAGCCATGATCAAAGGGGGTGTTGCTATTATCGACGAAGGGAACAGAATGAGCGAAAAAAGCTGGGCATCTCTGGCCCCGCTCCTTGACAGTCGACGATATGTGGAATCGATTGTGGCAGGAATCAAAATCAAGGCACACCCCGATTTCCGCTTCTGCACTACCATGAACGACGATGCCAGCACCTTCGAGCTTCCGGAGTACATCCACTCCCGGCTTCAGCCACAGATTTACATTGATTTTCCGGAGAGGGATGAAGAACTTCTGATCCTGAAAAGCAATCTACCCTTTGCCGACAATGAAATTCTCGAATATGTGGTTGAGTTTCTCCAGACCGCCCACGAGGCAAATGAACGCTATTCAGTCAGGGACGGGATCAATATTGCGCGTTATGCGCTGAAAAGGCTCGTGAAGAGCGGCGAGCGATTGATATCAACGGATCGGAAAAAAAGAACGGTCCAATACCTGAAAGAGGCATCATCCATGATTCTGGACACCACAGCGTCCGAATATTTCAAGGCCATGATCAATGACATTGATAAGGAAAAATAGAATCGAATGGCAGAATGTCCGCCTGGTGCCTATCCTTCACAACAGGATGGAATTTGCCACAGAGGTAAGGCGACAGTTTGAAGAGTTCAGGCCCGATCGCGTGGCCGTAGAGTATCCTGACACACTGGGGGATAAGATCCTTCAAGGCGTAAAAAGACTACCCCTTTTATCGGTGGTCTACTATGAGGATAAGGACGGGGCCTTTACCTACCTGCTTCTGGAACCGACCGACGGACAGGTGGAGGCCGTCCGCATGGCCCTCTCAAAAGGACTCCCCATTCATTTCATAGACCGCGATACAAGCGGATATCCCTTAGACTATTCACCCATGCCGGATCCTTATGCTGTCAAGACAATCGGGCATTTTCTGTATTCACAGGCCTACCTTAAAGTTAGGCAAAATCATACTTCTTTTCCAGAGGACACCCTACGGGAAAAGACCGTGGCTTATCATCTTCAGCGATTAAGCAGGAAAGGTGAACGGATTCTTTTTGTGGGAGGATTATCTCATCTCCCCGGACTTCAGGATCTGCTCAATCAGCCCCAAACTCAGGTCATTGGTCGGAGAAAAAGAGAGGGGGTCGGGCTGGCCCACCTTCATAAAGAATCCAGTCAGGAAATCTTGAGTGAAATACCTCACCTTGCAGCAGCCTATGAGCGGGCCAGATCCAGTGACGGGATGGACAAGATGGACCGGCTTAAGATCATCGGCCAATTGATCAACATTGCTGCGAAAAATCATTGGAAGAAAAACAAAGAGGAACTGTCACGCACCCAGATCAGGATTCTGCATAAATTTGCCAGAAACTATGCGTTACTCACCGGATACCTGGTCCCCAATTTTTACCAGCTAATTGTTGCGGCTAGGGGGGCTGCGGATGACAATTTTGCCTATGAGGTGTGGGAAAAAGGGAGTGAATACCCCTGGCAGACCGAGGAACCAGGCCTGCCCATATTGCATTTAAAGGGCGAGGACGTTTTTCTTGACCAGAAGAGAATAAGATTTCACAGACGCCTGAAGACCATGCGGAGACGTCTTATACCGATCCCTGTCAGGAAAAAGAAAAGAGAAAGATATCCGGGAGAATGGCGCAAGGAATTTAAAGGATTTTCTATCTGCTCTTACCCTCCGGAGGATTTGGTCATCGAGGGGTATGGTCATTATCTCAAGAAAAAGGCCTTTGAAATCAAATCTGAAGAAAACAGCAGGATAGAGCCTTTTATGTGTTCCATGATGGAAGGGCTTGATATCAGGGAGACAATCAGGGACTGGAAGCGTGGAACAATTTACGTGAAGGCTGAAAGACCGCTAAAAGGAAAAGTTGGTTCGGTAGTGGTTATTTTTGATGCCGATCTGGCCAAAGAGGGCAGTGAAGAAAACTTCCCATGGTGTGTCACCTGGCTTGGGGAACATGCACAGGAATCGGATATGGCCTTTTACAGTACGCCCGCGGGAGAGATCATGGACGGCCCCGGTGTCTCCAGATGTCAGTATGGCGGCTTTATGCTTACCTATCCGCCCATGCGTGTGTACGATATATGGAAAGACCCTTTTTTTGAGTTCGCCAGAAACAAACCTGAAAGGCTGCTCATGGCTGCCCTTGATTACTGTCTTGAGAAGCACGTGGTCTATATGTCTGCCACTCCGCCCTCAGGATGGTGTCACAGTATGGCCGCGCGTTTGGGTAAGAAGATAATTTATCTCCCCATTGGCTCCTTTTCCCCGGTCACCCTAAAAAAGATCAGACAGTTTCATGTCCTGGACGGCCACCCTGTTAGGAAATATGCACGCCACTATATCTAAGGGCTTGACAATATGTAACGAATGTCTCGAAAACCCTGGCTATATGATTTTCGCCTTGACCTGGTCATGGGTCTAGTCTATAATTTAAAAAAGAGGTTGTTATCATGTCTATTCAGGTCAATATTTACGAAGCGAAAACCAAGTTCTCCAAACTAATTAATCGGGCAATAGCAGGTGAGGAAATCATCATCGCGAAATCCGGCAAGCCGGTGGCCAAGTTGGTTCCCATTGAAACAGCATTAAAAGATCGAATTCCAGGATCGGCAAAAGGAAAAATTACTATTGCTGAAGATTTTGATGCCCCTTTGCCGGATGATGTTCTGGAGTCATTCTATCAATGAAATATTTATTGGACACGCATGCTTTCATCTGGTTCATAACGGAACATCGGCGATTGTCTCAAAGGGCTGGAAGCATCATTAAAGACCGTAACAATGAGATATTCTTCAGTGCTGCCAGTGCTTGGGAGATTTGCATTAAAAGTAGGTTGGGACGGTTGACAATTGAAGGAGATCCGGAGCTCTTTATTGTCAATCAGTTAGCCCAAAACCGATTTCGATCTTTGCCAATCCAGATATCTCATTCGGTGTATACTTTACATCTTCCTGAAATTCATAAAGATCCATTTGATCGCATGCTCATTTCCCAATCACATGTGGAAGGTATGACGCTAATATCTGCAGATCAAATTATTAAAAAGTACGATATTTCCGTTATATGGTAGAGGTCGCAGTTCATACCGGAGCTGTCAAACAAAACATGTAGCGGGGGATGTCCGTGATTGTTTGAGGCACTGATAAGGCCAACTCGATAAAGGGCTTCTCAATATTGATCCTATAATTTCACATGTAAAGCCTCCTTCCGAAATTGAGGGAGCCTTTGAACTCATTAAAAAATGAAAAGGCAAAGATAGATTTCTAAAGCTAATACAATCCTATGACTTCTCAGAAACTGCCCAATATTCTCAAAATTGTTACTGATAACTTGACAAAGGACCAGGTTTCATACTCTTTGATAGGGGCATTGGCCTTGGGCTTGTACGGCCTTCCAAGATTTACTGCCGATATTGATCTGCTAACGGAGGGTCGTTTTTGGTCTTTGATTTCCGGAACCATGGAAAGACTGGGCTATACCTGCTACCAGAAGACCAAGTCTTTTGCCCAGTTTGACTCAGAGTTAGGGGTCCTGGGGAAAATTGATTTCATGTTTGTCAACACACAGGAGGGGCGGGACATCTTAAAAAGGAGTGTCCTCGTTAATAACGAGTTGATGGGGAATCACCCGGTGATACAGCCAACAGACTATATCACTTTGAAATTGATGGCGATTGCAAACAACCCCGACCGTTGCCCAAAAGATGAGGGGGATATCCTCACAGTCTTTGAATTATACAAGAAAGGTGTAATTCCGGATAATTTCACTGCCCTGGATATTGACAGAGTTTATCCTTTTGCCGAAAAGTTCGGTCTAAGAAAGAAGCTTCAGGAATATTTCGATAAAATATTCCACGCTTCTGACGACATAGGCTTGTTTGAGTTATGAAAAAGGAACAACAGTCTATAAATGAGGAAAGAAAAATGATCATGGAAATGATCAACGCGTCCTGGGATCTGGCAGAACGTCTTGGCAAACATCCCCTTAAAAAAGGATGCAACTGTATTTCCTGTGTGAACAGGAGAAAACGCATTTTAGAAGGACAGAAAAGAGAATGGAAGTTTGTGTTGTGAACGTTGAAGCCGCGTTCCTTCAGCCTTTCTTTAATCTCTTCATCGCTCAGTTTGCCATTTAACTTAGGGAAGATAGATGGGCCTTCCGAGGCACTCTCTTGCTGCCTCGGCCACAGATTCGCTGAGTGTAGGATGGGGAAAGGTTGCCTTGGCTAATTCTTCCAGGGTGGCCTCCATCTGGATAGCAAGCACGGCCTGACCTGCCATCTCACAGGCCCCCTGGCCTATAAAGTGCATGCCGAGCACCTCTCCATATTCTTTTTCAGCCACAACCTCAACAAGCCCTTCATTCTGCGAGATGATCATGCCAAATGGGTTCATTGAAAGGGGTGCAGCTCCCTCAACTACATCGTAACCTGCCTGTTTTGCCTCCTTGCTCGTAAGACCTATGCACGCAACCTGAGGCTGAGTGAAAAGTACCCTGGTGATGGTCCTATGATCAAACGTGCTCGCCTTACCCATGGCATTTTCCGCAGCCACAATTCCACCTTGAGAGGCCAGATGGGAATAGTGTCTTGTCTCGGGGGCAGCAAGATCCCCCATGGCATAGATGCCGCCCACAGGTGTCTCCATCCGTTCGTTGACAGGGATAAAATCACCTTTTCCATCCAGACCTACTGTCTCAAGGCCCAGCTCTGTTAAGGCCGCCCCTCTTCTAAGGCTGATCACCCGATCAACTACAACGGTCTCCTCTTTGTCTTTCGTTCTCAGGGCACAATGGAGACCACCTTTCTTTTTATTTAAGCTAACGATTTCCGATCTGGTCAGTATGCTGATCCCCTGATCTTTTAAGGCCTTGGTGAGCCTGCTTCTTATGGCCTTGCTCTCATCTGAAAGGATACTTTTATCTTCTGTGGCCAGTATGACCTCTGTATCAAATCTATGAAGAAACTGGGCTACCTCAATCAACCATGGGCTCCCGCCAAACAAAAGGACCCTTTTAGGCAATTTTTTTTCGTTCAGAAGGTAATCGGTGTTTGTGACTTCTTTTAAATCAGCTCCAGGAAAATCAGGTTTTAGCCATTTTGCTCCTGTGGCGAGAATAATACTTTTGTAAGCAATGGTTTTACCATTGACTTCCACCTTTCCTTTTCCGGCAAGTTTTCCCCTTCCCTCAATGATTTCAACCTTGTTTTTTATTAGTGTTCCCTTTACACCTTGTCGCATAAAGTCGATTAATTCATCCTGCCGGTTTATCAAGGTAGCGTAATCCTTGGAAATCCCGGAAACATCCAGCCCCATTTCTTTTCCAAGTGTAAGGCTCCCCAATATGTTGGATGCCACCATCATATGACCAAAGGGGATACATCCCTTATTCATGCACTGGCCACCCATATTTCCACACTCTATAATGGCTACACGGCCTCCAAGCTGTGCAGCCCGGACAGCTGCCGGAACACCTCCTGCACCACCGCCTAATACAATTACGTCATAGATATTTTCTGTCATTATCTTCTCTCTCAACTGATCATTAACAAAGGGTCCTCAACCATCTCCTTGATGGTTTTCAAAAACCTGGCCCCTGGGGCCCCGTCGATGATTCTATGGTCAAAGGTCAGGCTCAATCCAATTCTTGCCTCTGGGATCACATGATCATTCCTTACACTCGGTTTTTTGATAATTCTGCCCACGCCCAGTATGGCGCTCTCAGGGGGGCGAATAATGGGTGTGAAAAAATCTATATCTGCAAAGCCCAGATTGGAAATGGTGAAGGTCCCGTTGGCCAGATCATCGAGGGAGAGTTTATTTTCTCTCGTTTTTTGGATTAGTTCCAAAATTTCATGATCTATCTCGCGGATGGTCTTGATATCCGGATTCCTGACAACCGGCACAATAAGCGCGTCATTTGCTTCCATGGCCACACCAATATGGACTTGTCGCCACACACGGATATTATCACCTTCCACGCTCGCATTGATCCTTGGATGTAGACGAAGGGCCATAGCTGATATCTTCACCAGAATAGCGTTGAAGGAAACCTTTTCTCCATCTCTACTAAACCGTTCTCGTAAGGCAATAAGGGGCTCTGCACATGCCTCTGTATGCAGGCTAAGCTGTGCGGATTGGCTCAGGCTCTGGTGCATATTGTCCAAGATCACCCGCCTAACACCCTGAATGGGAATGCTTTCCGATATTTCCTTGATTGCTATACCCTTGGATATCTCTTGTGGTGGCCTTTCAACCCTTTCTCCTGCAATGGCAGGTGCCTCCTCCAAAACCCGGAGAATATCAATCCTTACAACCCTACCCCCAGGGCCGGAACCTGCAATGGCGCTCAAGGCCAGGTTATTTGTTGCAGCCATTGACCGTGCCAGGGGAGACGCCTTGATGCGGCCTTTTGGCCCCACGGATGAGGGGGGCATAGTAGCAGGCTGGCCTGCCTGAGACACAGCCCCGGCCTGTGACGTTTCAACTTTTTCAGTGCCCTCGGCCTCACCAAAAGGATGCTCTTCGATTATCCGCTCATACTCTTCCCTGTTTTTAGCCAGATAGCCCACTATCTCTTCCACAGCACATGTTATTCCTTCAGGGACTATCGGATGTATAATGCCATCTGAGGGTGCCGGCATATCAAAACTCACCTTATCGGTCTCTATAACCAGGATGGTTTCACCCTCCTTTACCGCATCTCCTGAACTGAACTCCCAGCGACCTAACTTGGCTCTCTCCATGGTGAGACCCAATTTGGGAATGGTAATCTCGATCATATACACTCCTCCTAACGGTTAAGAACCTTTTTAACCCCTTCCACAACATCGCTCACCTTCGGCAGAACAAAGTCTTCCATGACCGGGCTAAAAGGAATAGGGACATCTTTGGCGCCAATCCTCATGACAGGGGCATCCAGATAGTCGAATAGCTCCTCGCCAATTCTGGCAGCAATCTCTCCGCCGAATCCTCCAGTAAGACAGGCTTCATGGACAATAAGAACGTTGTAAGTCTTTTTTACAGATTCAGCAATCAAAGCAAAGTCGAGGGGTTTCAGGGTACGCAGATCAACTATCTCTACATCAATCTCTTCTTTGGCCAGTTGTTCGGCGGCCTCAAGACACAGATAGGTCATGCGCGAATATGTCAGTATGGTTATGTCTTTCCCAGGTCTCTTGACGGCAGCGCTGCCGATAGGAATTATATACTCATCTTCGGGTACATGGCCTGTTTGGGCAAAAAGACGCTTGTGCTGGAAAAAAATCACCGGGTCATCATCCCGGATTGCGGCTTTTATCAGGCCTTTCACATCCGATGGCTCGGAAGGGGCAACTACCTTGAGTCCAGGGATATGCACAAACCAGCTCTCAAGTGATTGAGAATGCTGGGCCGCGGCAGAAAGCCCTCCGCCGTCAGGAGCCCAGAGAACCATGGGGACCTTGGCTTGCCCGCCGAACATGTAGCGAATTTTGGCCATCTGATTGGCAATTTCGTCCATACCGGTGGTAACAAAATCGGCAAAGTGCATGTCCACAATCGGCCTCATTCCGGTCAGGGCTGCCCCTACTCCGCTTCCCACAATACAGGTCTCGGAGATTGGGCTGTCAATTACCCTGCCAGGAAACCTTTCAGGAAGCCCCTCGAATTGACCAAATATCCCTCCATGGGCCACCAGATCTTCCCCTATAATAAATATGGTGTCATCCCGCTCCATTTCCTCTTCCAGAGCCTCTCTCAAGGCAGTGGAACAAGAAATCTCTCTATTCGACATCTATTTTCCTCCTTATGGATTAACAAAAAGATCTTCAAGTGCATCTTCAGGGCGGGGCAATGGGGCGTCTTGCCCAAACTGAACCGCTTCGCCAATCAGTTTTGTGACATCCTTTTTTATCTTATCCTCCAGCTCAGTTGTGAGGATGCCCTCCTTTTGCAGGTGTTTTTTGAAACGCTCAATGGGATCACTGGTTTTTCTATGTGTGTCAATCTCATCCGTGCTGCGATATTTCTGCGGGTCCCCCTCAAAATGGCCTCGGTATCTATAGGTCATATTTTCCACAATGGACGGGCCTTTTCCCTTTCTGGCCCTGGCTACGGCCTTTTCCACTACATTGCGGACCTCAAGAATATCATTACCATCAACGGCGTGACCTGGGATTCCATAACCACCGGCTCTACCGGCAACAGAACCGCCCGCCAGTGTATACTCGGACGGAGTAGTTGATGCATAGAGGTTGTTTTCACACAAAAATATGATGGGAAGTTTCAAGATAGCTGCCATATTACATGCTTCATGAAAGGTGCCCCGGTTCGCAGCCCCGTCCCCGAAAAATACAACACCCACTTGATCCGTTTTCCTTAGCTTGATGGACAGACCGGCCCCAATCATGATGGGGAAGCCTCCCCCCACCACACCGTTGGCCCCGAGTATCCCGACAGAAAAATCTGCAATATGCATAGAGCCGCCCTTGCCCTTACAGTAGCCAGTAGTCTTTCCAAAAAGCTCGGCAAACATCATCCTGGGATCTGCTCCCTTGCCAATCATATGCCCATGTCCGCGGTGGGTGCTGGCAACATAATCATCAGTACGCAACACAGAGCAGGTTCCAATAGAGGAGGCCTCCTGACCAATGGATAGATGGATAAAGCCAGGAATGAGATTTTGCTGGAAAAGTTCGCCTGCCTTCTGTTCAAAGGCCCGAACCGTCAGCATCTTTTTGAAAAGAGACAATTTCTCTTTTTTGCTTGTCTTCACTTCCTTCGTCTCCTTGTCTTGTGTTGAACTCCTTTTAGTAATGAATCAACACGGGTTTAATTGTGACACATTATCTATGGCTCGTTTTCTGATGGCGCAAGCACCTTCATTTCAATCTCAGGATCATAAGTGCGGATCATCCGGACATCTTCCACATGGCTAATCATGATTTCACAGGTCGCCAATACTGGATTTTTCCCTTTAATCAGATGACCCCCATGCACATTCCCGCCTTTATCGCTCAGCACACCGTGCATATGAATGAAGAGGTCTCCTTCTTCTTCCTGGCCGATGGTCCCCTGTCCAGCGAGAAATTCCAGGGGGCCATCAAAGTCCATGGGGTTGCTGTAACCGGCGCCAATTTTGTTTTCCAAAGGAACAGCGATCAATAAAGAGGCCTTCTGAAGGCTACCAATACAACATGTAATCGCGCCAGTTTTGACATCCAGGCGCTTGCACACGTCTTCTATCCCTTTAATAATATCAGAACCAGGGAGGACCCTGATCATAACCACTTTTGACAGATGACCTTCTGAAAAGGTTATTCTCATCCTAATTTACCTCAATTTTAGGCATTTTAGGCACTTCTCCTACGGAGTATACAATCCCGCCTTAACAGGCAGATACATGGACAATATTGGGAATAAGGAAAGAATAATCAAAACAATAACATCCATAAGCACAAATGGGATCGCCTGTTTTGCCACAGAGTCAACGTCACCCTTTATCAAGTTGGCTACGGTAAACAGGTTGACACCCACCGGAGGGGTTGCCTGACCGATGGCCAGGGCTGAAATAAAAATAACGCCGTACCATAATGGATCAACCCCAAAGACAGTCAGTACAGGGATAAGGATGGGCATTATGAGATAAGAGATGGAGATTGCATCCAAAATCATGCCCAGGGCCAGCAGCAGGAGATTTACCAGGATGATCATGACCACGGCATTGGGCGACATTTTTATAATGGCATTGGCCGTCATATCGATAATGCCAATAACAGATGCGGCCCAGGAAAAAATCCCTGCAAATACGACGAGGAACATTATGACGGAGCTCGTAACGCTGGCATCAACCAGGATTCTTATAAGATCACGCCATGATATAGACCGGTAGACAAAAGCGGCTACAAAGAGGCTGTAGAAAACAGCAACCACGGCCGCCTCTGTGGGTGTAAATATCCCTGCGTAGATTCCACCCAGGATGATTACCGGCGTAAGGATGGCCCATATGGAGTCTTTAAGAGCAATAAGGATCTCTTTAGGGGTCCCTCTTTTTTCAAGCCCCTTATATCCCCTTCTTCTTGAAACAACATATGCCACAATAAGCGTACCCACGCCTGTCAAAAGCCCCGGAATAATCCCAGCCACAAAAAGGGCGCTCACAGAGACACTGGTT
>JAUWMY010000552.1 GCA_030612945.1 Desulfobacteraceae bacterium | reverse complement strand
CTAAAAGAAAAAATCTTTTTTTCATTTTTTCCTCCTTAAAGAAAAGAAACATTGTCCCTTGAACGCTTTTAAAAAGAGAAGTTATTTAATCCCTGCTTTTTCTTTTTTTAAAGCCTTCTGTTCTATCCAAGATAGAGACGGGCCTGTCTATTTCTTCACCTCCATTCCGGCCTTTTTTTCTATCTTTGAAAACTGGCTAATATTCTAGGTGTCTTTATAGGCCAAGATCTTATAATTTATGTCAAGTTTCAATATATTGTGGTGCAAATAATATAAAGATACTGGATGGAATAAGGAATGTTTTTTCTTTATCCAGCATTGAGCATCCAGCAACCAGCGTCTCTATACTTTAAGCAATAAATTTGATAAATGCACACAAACTCATCGGTTTGAGGCGGAGCTTTGGTAGTATAATTAAAGTTTATTACCTTCTATCTTCCCTATCATTTAAATGAAAAATCCAGGAGTTCGGCCGAATCTGTTGCCATGGCCATCCCCGTCAGATTCATTGCAATAACGTTTTGGCCAATTTAGTAGCTGAACCCGCATCAGGGGCATAACCGTCAGCTCCGATTTCGTTTGCATAATTTTTAGTGACAGGGGCTCCGCCTACCATGATCTTGACCCGATCCCTTAGACCGCTTTCAACCACCGCATCGATGGTTTGCTTCATCATGGGCATGGTCGTGGTAAGAAGCGCTGAAAGACAGACCATATTGGCATTTTTTTCATTAACTTCTGACACGAATTTATCAGGAGAAATATCTACACCCAGGTTGTAGACCTCAAAACCTGCACTTTCAAGCATCATGGAAACGAGGTTTTTCCCAATATCATGGAGATCTCCCTTTACCGTTCCGATGATCACCCTCCCCATAGCGCTCATGTCTTCTGCGGCCAAAAGAGGTTTCAAGATTCCTACAGCAGCGCTCATAACCTTTGCCGCCATCAGGACTTCAGGGATAAACATGTCTTCATTTTCCATCTTTTCGCCGACTACGTCCATCCCTGCAATAAGACTCTGGTTCAGAATCTCTTTGGCGGCTACACCCTCGTCCAGGCCATTCTGAACCAATTTCAGCACCTTCGCTTCATCACATTCAATTAATGAGTCTACAATAAGTTTGAAATCAAACATGCTTAACCTCCATTTTTTCTAAAGTAGTATGTCATACTTTTTTCGGATAGCCTGGTCCACTTCATCCGGAATATACGATTTTTCATCTCGCGCGAGTATTTTTTTTGCTATTTCCCTGGCCCTTGCAAAGGCATCTTGAGAGCCGTCCTTTTCCCACTTATCCCGGCCCTTTGCATCGGTCACCCCGTTTCCATCGAAGTATTCCTGCCGCATATGCTCTAATGTATGGGGTGACATCATGAAATTGCCTCCAGGCCCAACAGAGTCGATAACTTCCAGGGCCAGATGTTCCGGGTCCACATCAATGCCCTTCAGTACTTTACAACTCATGCCAATGATTTCATCATCGATAACGAATTGTTCATAGGACACACCGAGCATGGATTCCAGCATTCCGGCTGCATGGTGGATATAATTGGAACCACCCATTGCCGCGAGCAGTGTTGTCATTGCCTTCTCCCAGCCGGCCTGGGCATCAGGAAGCTTGGAATCTGTGAGTCCTGATGAATTGTAATTAGGCACCTTGATATAGTCCGCCAACTGGTGAATTGCCGCATTCATCATGCCGCATTCCACTCCTCCCCCGCGATAGCCCATAGTTCTGAGATTGGCCATGCCGGGAATGCCCCCATACAATAACGGGGCCCCCGGATTTGTC
>JAUWMY010000257.1 GCA_030612945.1 Desulfobacteraceae bacterium | reverse complement strand
TTCCACAGCCCCTTTTCGCCGTCAGCGGCATATCTCTTGAGAGCACAGATAGATACGGGCTCATTTACTTCGCCCCTCCGGCATATATCTTCACAAGGATGAATGCATACCCTGCCAAGAATTCCAGGCAAAGGCACTTTTTCCCTGATTACTGCATTTGCCTCGTCCCTTTTGCCCTGGGCGATCAGTCTCAAATACCCTGGAACATCAATATGGGCAGGACAGGCCTCTTTGCATGGGACAATATCTTCTTCCTTCTTACCCGGTCGTACGGATTTGTCCATCAGAGCGCCCGTAGGGCAGACCTCAACACAGGCCGTGCAGAATTTACACCCGGAATCCTCAAGCGTAGGGCCAAGTGTCCCCACCTGGACCTGTCCCTTTTCATCATACACAAAGCCCAGGGCCTCAATCCCCCTGAGATCGCGGCATGCGCGTATGCACCTTGTGCAACCGATACAAAGATTATAGTCCCTTATAAAAAGGGGTTGGTTTTTAAGTATGGGAAGATCAGTGGGTACCCATTTTGGGGTAGTAGGAGAGATACCCACGTAGTTGGCCACGTTCTGGAGTTCACAATGGCCGAACAGGGTACAACATCGTTCGTTCTCAGGCACATTGGAGGAACACTGTGTCCTGCTGCAACCTTCCTGTTGGGCACAGGTCAGGCAGGTATGACGATGACGAGTAAGTATAGGGATTAAATTTTCCTGGCGCTCGGCCTTGATCCGATTATTGTCGGTTATAACTACCATGCCTTCACGGACTTCGGTCGAGCAGGACTTAACCAGATCTGTCTCACCCTCAACCTCCACCACACAAAGGCCACAGCCTTTTCCTGCTTCCCCCGGCATGGCGTTTTCAATCTTACACTCACCCTGGTATATCACCTTTGCAGCCTCAATCCCATCTGCCGGGGGAAGATCCGGATGAGAACAAAGGCTTGGGATATATATGTCAACCCCTCTGGCAGCCTCCAGGATGGTTGTGCCGGCCTGGGCTTCTATTTCCTGCCCATCAATATTCAATCTAACCAGGTCCATACCAATTGCCCTTCCGCTTTCCCGATCTCTGACTTCTGTCTTCTGACTTCCGACCTCTGACTTACTTTTTCCTTCCCTTTCCCCTCCTGCAAAGGGCATGCCCGAAAAGAGCTGCACCGACAGCCCCGGCGATCTGGGTATCCCACTCGGTCTTCATAGTCCTGAGACCAACTAAAGGCATTAACCGCTCAATCACACCACGGTTCTTGGCCATCCCACCGGTGCCCGCAACCTCAGGATTTATGCCTAACCTTTCAATCAGCGAATATATCCGTTCTGCCATGGCCTTGCAATAGGCGGCAAGGACCTCTTCCATGCTCCAGCCCTTTCTAAGCAACCCGGTGGCCTCAGATTTCGCGTAGACCACGCAGGTGCTGGATACCGCCTCAGGCTCTTCGCCTTCATATTGAAAAGATCGATCGCCCACTTCGTTAATGGACACACCCAATAGATCCGAAAAGACCTCCATGCCCCGGCCTGTTCCGGCAGCACACTTATCGTTCATCAGGAAGTTGGTCACCCTGCCCTTCTCGTCACACTGGCTGGCCTTGATGTCCTGTCGGCCAACGTCCAAGACCGTCCTGACCTGGGGTCCGTAGATGAAATTTGCTCCCCGCGCATGGCACGCTATCTCGGTAAGCGACCGGTCGGCAAAGGGAACGTTGACGCGGCCGTAACCCGTCCCGATGCAGTAATCCAGCCGGTCTTCAGGCATGTCCGTCGCCTCAAGGGCAAAATTCAACGCGTTGCGCGCACTGTACGGGCTGTCCGAGCCCGTTCTCATATTGCCGTACGCAAATATCTCTTTATCCGCCATGATACAGGCCTGCGAACTTACCGAACCCACATCAATGCCCACCGTTATATATTTCGACTCTTTCCAGTTTATATCAGGATTCCTCCAGTTGGATTCTGTCCATCTCCAGAATTCCTGTTTTTTTTCTTCAGCCATTTCCATTTCTCCCAGTCCTCAAGATTCTTTTCCCAGCTCGGCGGCCACAACAGCCGCGCCCACAGCAGCGCCGAACTCAGGCTCATCCGGTATGAAGAGGTTTTTCACGTGTAACTCCTTTTTCATCAATTCCAAAAGCCCGGGATTCCTGGCCACCCCACCGCTCATCACCACGTCTTCATGAACACCCACCTGCCGTATCATGGAAACAATTCGACCGGCCATGGCGTCATGGACGGCCTTGCTGATATCGGTCTCGTTGGTTTTCGCATGGATCAAGCCCACCACCTCGGACTCGGCAAATATGACACACTGGGCATTCATCGGAATCTTTTTCTCAGATTTCAAGGCCAGGGGACCCATCTCTTCCACGGTCATGCTAAGAGCCCTCGCCATGGCTTCTATAAACGCCCCGGCGCCTGCCGCACACTTTTCGTTAATCGCAAAGTCCACCGGATTGCCTTTTTCATCTAATTTGGCTGCACGACCATCTTCCGCTCCCACATCAACAACCGTCCGAGCGTTTGGGAAAAAATAGTGCGCTCCCTTGCCCATGGCCTTGATATCGTTAATCAGAATGCCGGCCATCTTTATGGAGTTGCTCCCACTTCCCGTGCCTCCGATCTTTTCTATATCTTCTCGTGAGATACCCGCAGCATCGACGGCCTTAGCCAGTGAGCCCTCTACGGCCTTCTCCTGGTCAAAACCCGTCAGAGCGGATCCCTTGCCTATAATCTCACCATCTTTTAATATGATCGCCTTGGTGTTCTTCGCACCAAAATCAATTCCTGCAGTTACCATTTTTCCTAAACCTCACTTAGTACATGTAAACTTGGGGACGCCCTTGACAAACTGGACTAATTGACTTTTATTTTTCTACGGTCTAATGCTTTGGCAACAGCTGATGAGGAAACACCCATCTGACGTCCGGTCTCTGCCAGTGAGAGTCCAAAATCTTCAACCAGATTCTGGCTTAACCGATTTCTTAATCTTGATACTATTCGCCTCCGACTCCCGGCTCTCAATGCCTTAATATCAACTCCCTCGTCTTTACATTCTTTTTTGATATGCCAAATAGATAGTTCCAGATTCTCTTTCATAGAAAACTGCCTTTTTCTTTCTGTGTCGGACTGTTGGATCAGTTGCTGGACAAATTCACCGCTCCCCAATATCCGTTCATCCGACTTTTCACGCACTCCCTGGCGAAGCATATCTTTTACCGCTATCCATCCTCCCTGAGACCGTATCAGGCCCCCTCCAATCAGATCAGATCGATGCCCCTGTTCCACTCCATTTTCAACAAACTTTCTATAGGTTCTTCTGGCATCGCCAATCCTTTTGCCAAACCACTTCAAGACATATTCCTTGTCCTGCCAGTCATTTTTAAGTTTTCCTAAGATTACGGAATGTCCACACCAGCGATAACGTTCCAATTTAGAGATGGAGTCGATAATTCCCGCTCTTAATGGGTTCAGGTGAATATAGCGAACAAGCTCTTGAAAATAGGCATCTTCTTCAACCACGATGGATTTATAACGGTTTTGGAACAAATGACCATGTCTGTCATGCCGTCGGTTGTAAAAAACAGCATATCCAGTAAGTAATCTCTTCATATATTTTGACAAACCCGACGGACCGCTCCGCAAAAAGATATGTGCATGATTACCCATCAGGGTCCAAGCGTAAATAGCCGTATCCGTCTCCAGAGCAAGAAATCCCATACGATCTACAAAGCTTTTCCTATCTTTGTCGTCATCAACAATTTGTCTTTTTTCAATACCCCGGACGATAACATGATGCAAGGTCCCTGGCGCATCCAGCCTTGCTTGTCTCGGCAAAACATCCCTCCCTTGTCCATACGGTGAAAGTAATGCTACATCATTATGTCCAGTTAGTCAAGGGCGTCCCCATAATCCTCACGGATTTTTATTCCATCCTCGGAATGAGATATCTTTTCCCATCTATATTAATAACATATTGATCGTCCACATCATCCATATAACTGGCTAATGAGAACAGGGCGTTCGCATTTAACTTTATTAGATCCTCATCATTTTGGATATACAGGTTGTCATTCTTTATTAATAATTTTTCCGGTTCAAGCTTAATATTCTCACCTGTGTTGAGGCGCAGGATCAGTCCGTCATCTCTTTTGATAATATAAAAGACAAAAAGCGGTGTATCTTCATATTGGAAATAGACCTTCTCAATAAAATGTTTATGTTCCTGCTCAAGAAAATAGCCGTCCTTATCCTTTTTTATCATCGAGTGAAAGTAATTGATAATCTTTTTATTCGTGAATTTTTCATCATCAATGTGCCATACTCCGTTTTTATCGAGCCTGAAAACGGCCTTATCCTTGGGAATGATCATTACTGGTTTCTGTTCATTTGCCATTGTAGCGTTCCGGTTTGCGACTGGAGGGGGGAGTCATTTGATGAGCTATGAAGCCCTCATGGCTGCGGAAAAGGCTGTCAATATACGCAAGGAGCCAAGCACTGGCGTAATAAGGGTCAAAACCCAGTTGAATCTTAAGGGCGGGGATTTTCTCATAATGAAGAATGGAAATCCGTGGCAGAAAGGGAGGTAGGCTTACGTTACTCCATGTTTTTTTCCACAAGTTCAGCGATATCCATTGTCTTGATCTCCTCTTCCTTCCCCAACTCTTTCATCCCGTCTTCGATCATCGTCATGCAGAAGGGACAACCAACCGCCACGTTTGAGACTTGCTGTCTGACAATTTCTTCCGAACGCTCCAGATAGATTCTTTTACCGATGGTCTCCTCCATCCACATTCTTCCCCCACCGGCACCGCAACAAA
>JAUWMY010000415.1 GCA_030612945.1 Desulfobacteraceae bacterium | reverse complement strand
ACTCCACAAATGCCTGGCCTCAGGTGGAGTATGTGGTGGGAAATTCTGAATCCAAGTTTTTCTTTGTAGAAAACGAGGAGCAGCTTGATAAATGGCTTAACTTCAGGGATAAGGCGCCCCAGTTGGAAAAAGTCATTGTGTGGGATTTGGAGGGTCTCAGACACTTCAATGATCCCATGGTCATGACCTATGAGGAATTCCTGGATGCGGGCCGAGAGGGCGTTGAACGAGAGCCCGACCTTATTGAAAAACGAATGGATGATGTTGAATCAGATGATGTTTCCATGCTGATTTACACGTCAGGTACGACCGGACCACCCAAGGGAGCCATGTTGACTCATAGAAACATGACATGGATGGGGGATGCCATAACCAAAGATAACCCCATGAATGACATGGATGAGGTCATGTCATTTCTTCCTCTCTGCCATATATTTGAGCAGCTCTTTACTGTATTTGGTCAACTCACACACGGTTATACAGTGAACTTCATAGAAAACATGGACACGGTAACAGACAATATGAGGGAAGTATCCCCAACAGTAGGATATGCAGTGCCACGGATATGGGAAAAATATCTTTCCGCTGTTTATATCAAGATGTCGGACGCCACCTGGTTCAAAAAACTTGTTTTTGGCCTTGCTCTGAAGATAGGGAAGCAGCGCGCAACCCTGAGGATGAATTTCAAGCAGGTCCCATTCTACATCGAGGTCCTGTATCAACTTGCCTATCTTGCGGTCTTTAGAAAGCTAAAAGAAAGGCTTGGGTTTGATCGGATGAGGATGGCCTACTCAGGCGCTGCTCCAATATCGCCGGATGTGCTCCATTTTTTCCAGTCAATCGGCGTCAACCTTATGGAGGGTTACGGTCAGACAGAAGGAACAGGGGTTACTTGTGTTTCCAGGGCAGGGAAGGTGAAATTCGGGACAGTGGGTCCACCCATTTCCGGAACAGAAGTAAAGATTGCTGAAGATGGCGAGATATTGGTAAGATCTCCCAGCATATTCAAAGGGTACTATAAAAATCCGGAGGCCACTAAAGAAACCCTGAAGGATGGCTGGCTCTATTCCGGTGATGTGGGAGAACTTGATGAGGACGGATACCTGAAGATCACGGACCGGAAAAAGGACATTATTGTTACTGCCGGCGGCAAGAATATTACCCCGCAATACATCGAAAACAAGTTGAAATTCAGCCCTTATATTAATGACGCTGTGGTGATAGGGGATAAAAAGAAATTTATCAGTTGTCTGATCATGATTGATGAGGACAACGTGGTGAAATATGCTCAGGATAACAAAATCCAATTTTCCACTTATAAGGACCTGACCCAGAGTCCTGAGATCATAAAATTGATCCAGGGTGAAATGGGCAACGTGAATGAGACCCTGTCCCGCGTGGAGCAGGTCAAGAAGTTCACCATCCTGCCCAAAAAGCTTTATGAGGAAGACGGGGAGGTTACCCCGACCATGAAGGTCAAGAGAAGCTATGTGAATGAGGCCTTCGGTGATCTTATAGAGGCGATGTATAAGAGACCTAAAATATAGTTTGTAAAGATTTAAAGGAGGTTAGACAATGAAAAGCATAAAGCACCTCGCAACTGCATTATTCTCTAATGGTGGATTGTTTTTGTTTATTGTGATTTTCATGTTTGCAGGTTGCGCAACTGCCAAACAGGAATTCGACCCTAATGTCACAGGGCCTCAGATGATTGTTGAACCTGAGACCATCCGGCTCGGTGTGGCAAAACTGATGGGGACCGAGATCGTTTTCAGGGGCAAGGGCTTTGAGCCGGGTGATTCGGTTTTTGTCCAATTACTGGGGGTTGAGAAAAAAGGTGAACGTGTTGACATCCCCATTGCTGATGGAAATGTGGATCAAAAAGGGTCCTTCACCGCCAAAGTTGGCAGAATTACCAAGTTAACCGACCTTTTGAGGGCCAAACTTGGTAGTAATGATAAAATGGAGAGTGTTCTCATTATCACTCAACCACCGATTCCCGAGGGCGTATATACCCTTAAGGCCGTGAGCATGGAATCGGATAAAACCGCGGAATGTAAGCTCACCATCAAAGGCCCCTCGATATTAGATAGAATGAAAGACTGGATTGGAGGGTTGATGGGAAAAATTGAAAAAAAGTAAGTTATGATTAGATGATTATGTTGAAAAAAGCGTAAGTTCTCAATAAGTTCGGGTGGAGTTTATCCGTAAGGATTTTATAAAAGGCTCACGCCTAAACTCCGAAAGGATGTACGCCATTGTCATTCGCTTAAGGCATTGATCCGGTTGTGAGTACCCGAACTTATTGAGACGTTACGAAAAAAGCCCCTTGAATTCCGAGGGGCTTTTTACTTATAGACGTTCCAGCAGCCGATGCTGCAGGTTATCAAAGGCGCCATTGGACATGATCAGGATCACATCGCCTGCCTGAGCTTTATTCACCAGCGCCTCTATCAACTGGTTTGTGTCCGGAAAGTAGAATGCTTCAAGGCCCTTCTTTGTGAGATCCTTTACTAAGCGTTGAGAGGAGAATCGTTCAGACGGTGGAATGTTTTGCATCAAAGGCGGCTCGGGGATCATTACTAGGTCCGCCTTATCAAATGATGAAGCGTATCGCTCCTGAAAGATGTTTCGTCTGCTTGAATTGGATCTTGGTTCGAAGACAGCGATTAAGCGGCGGTCCCTGTGCTTTTCCTTGACCGCTTCCACGGTCCCTTTGACCGCGGTGGGATGATGGGCAAAATCATCCACGATAAGAATTCCCTGTTTTTCACCTATAATCTCCTGCCTCCGCCTGACTCCTTTAAAACTTTTCACTGCTTCAGAAAGTGCAGGGGAGGGGACCTTTAAAAAGTCGGCCAAAACAACGGCGGATAAGAGGTTGGAAATATTATGACGTCCGTACAGGGGTGTGGAAAGTGAGACATATTCTTTTCCTGCCTTAAGGATTGTCAGGTGTGTAGCGTCTTCCTGAACCGCGATATCAACCGCCCTCCATAAACCGTTTTTGGAAAGGCCGTAAGTGGCCACAGGACATTTTGCCCGCTTGATTTCTGCTGTTATAGTTGAATCATCACCGTTTGCAATGAGCAGACCTCCGGGCGGCATGATGTCAATGAGTTTTCTGAAGCTCTCTACCACATGGTTGAGATCACGATAGATATCTGCATGGTCAAATTCTATGCTGGTGAGAATTGTAACCCACGGGTTGTAGTGTAAAAATTTTGGTCCTTTATCGAAAAAGGCAGTATCGTATTCATCGCCCTCTATGACAAAGCAGGTGCCCTTTCCCAGCTTGAAATTTGTCTGGAAATTCTGCGGGATTCCACCGATCATAAAACACGGGTCCATACCGGCCTTTTCCAGAATCCATGCCACCAGCGCAGACGTGG
>JAUWMY010000375.1 GCA_030612945.1 Desulfobacteraceae bacterium | reverse complement strand
TAAGGTATTGATTCTTAATGTCTTGTACGAGTTCTAAGATTAGGAGTCCTTCCTGTATTTTCTCCCTCATTCCCTTTTTTGTCTCCTCTGACAGGTTGTCCAGAAAATGCTTAGCAAGCAAAGTCTTAAACCCAAAAATGAAGACAAAACGATAGGAACGGCTAGAGAAGGAAGCCGTTCGGCCATGAAGGTGAGCTTGAGGTGAGCGATAATCTTGTCGATAACTTTATGATCTTCGATAATGGAGATCACTTTCATCTCTCCACCGCATTGAGGGCAGATCAATGGATCCACTTCAAAAGAGATGGGTGATTTGGAAAGTTTTTACCGCATCTGCTGTATCGGGTGCAGTTCGTCTATGACACTTAGACTTTCCGGATCATCTCAGCCCAGCCTCTGGAAGGAACAAATAGAGCATCATCTTCAATGATTGGTGGAGGGGAAGGATCTGCGAACTTTACATGAGAATGTTAAAAGCCTCTCGGATCCACAGTCTCCACACCGAATTCTCGCAAAGCCACACTTCGGATTGCCGCAGTCAAGGTACTTCTCAACGACTTCCTTAATAACAGGACGAAGATAGCCATACTCTCTCTCAGAACGATTTTCATAATCCTGAAGAAATCTATCGAAATAATGAATAAACACTCGATAGAAAACTGTGCGTTCCGGATGACGCTGACGATAGATATCTGCCACAGCAGAGACAAAGATTCAAGAAACGGGCCAGGGAGCAGAAAAGAACCTCAAAGACCCGATACTCCTGGGGTGCTTCAGTGATAAGTCAGACTATCTTATTAAGGATGTAATCAAATGTTGACGATGGAAGGTATATTTTGACAACCAGCGGTGTCAGGAAAATAACTTTTCTTATATGAGTTCCTTGACGAACTTTCCCAAAACCCAAAATGGATTATTTTGGATGTGGGATCTCTGTGAAAATCAGAAGCTTTTTTCAGAACCAGGTCTACAATTAACCATTCGTGAAGCAGAACGTTTACCAGTATTAAAAGCAAGAGCAGTGAGAATGGTTTTTTACAAATTGTAACCATGAAAAAAGAAATTGACAATTTTGTATTTCATGGTATGCTTTAGGTGTGATTAAAAGAAAAAAATACATAAGGTTAATAAAAATGGCGCTTGAACGAAGCCGGGCTGTGGCGCTTTTGGGCCCTCGCCAATGTGGAAAGACCACCTTGGCTCAAGAGTTGGTCGATATTCATTCCCCAAATTATTTTGATCTGGAAGATCAAAGTAGTCTAATCGCTCTGGCTAATCCCAAGAGCGTTCTTGAACCTTTGAAGGGTTTGGTTGTTATCGATGAGGTTCAGCAACGCCCCGAACTCTTTCCTGTTTTGCGCGTCCTTTTAGACCGAAAACCCCTGCCTGCAAAATTTCTAATTCTTGGAAGTGCATCGCCGGACCTCCTACGGCAGTCGTCAGAATCCCTTGCGGGACGATTGGAATTGATCGAAATGGGTGGGTTTGATCTAGCGGAAATCGGGCAGAATAAAGATTCCTTGCTTTGGTTGCGCGGCGGATTCCCGTTATCATTTTTATCTAAGAATGACACGGATAGTTTTACATGGAGAAAAAGTTTTATTAAGGCATTTCTTGAGAGGGATTTACGGGAGCAGGGAATTGATCTGCCATCTGTGACTCTGCATCGTTTTTGGGCCATGCTTGCCAACAGTCACGGCCAGATTTGGAATGCGGCACCGATTGCCTCTTCATTAGGGATATCGAAACCCACGGTCAGAAAATATTTGGATATTTTTACAGGTGTATTTATGGTGCGTCAACTTCAGCCTTGGTACGCAAATATCAAGAAGCGTCAGGTCAAATCTCCAAAGCTTTATATTCGTGATACAGGAATATTGAATTCATTTTTGGAATTGAGGTCTGAAGCTGAAATTTTGCGTCATCCTTCCTCCGGAGCGTCGTGGGAAGGATTTGTCATTGAACAATTGATTCGCTCCCTTGAACTGGACCATGTCTATTTCTGGGCGACGCATCAGGGAGCGGAGATCGATCTTGTTTTCTCAAAAGGCGGAAGGATGTTCGGTATTGAGATCAAACGGGCGGACGCGCCGTCCATGACGCCCTCCATGCGCATTGCACTTGACGATTTGAAGCTAGAACACATCGTCGTCGTTTATCCTGGGAAGAAATGTTACTCGCTTCATAAGAAAATTGAAGTCGTTTCGTTGGATGAAATTTTGGGCGGGATGAACCATATATTTGGAAAAGGATAAAAACGGTCAAATGCAAATTTCGAACCTGTGACTTCGTCTGTGTTATTTCTTCAACGCGGTTTGGGAAGAAGCTCTAGGAAACGCGAGTGCTTCGGTTAAAACGAAAGCTGCCTGGAGATACGATGTCGGGCAGAGCGAAAAACATTCCTTGCAGCTATTGCACTCCTTAGAGGCTATTTCCGGAATGAAACTGATCTCCTTCCTTATTCCCCTGTCAACAAATCCAACAGCGTTCTTCTTTTTCACTTCGGCACAGTATCTGACACATAGTCCACAATGAATGCAAAATGAGGCCTCTTTTTCAAAACGGTCTTTGTCTGCTCCATACTCCCCGGCTAAATCCTGCAATTGCTCAGAGTCCGGAGCATGAGCCAGCATAAGCTCCAAAAGGGTTTTGCGAATTCTATCTATCTTCTCAGATCTGGTTCTGACCACCAAATTTTCTTCTACAGGGTAAACGCAGGAAACAACGAGCTTTGTCCGACCGCGAACTTCTACTTCTACTGTGCAAATCCGGCAGGCCCCAAAAGGTTCTAATTTCTCATGGTGACAAAGCGTAGGAATAAATATATCTGCACTTCGGGCTGCCTCCAGGACGGTCATCCCTTCCTTTGCTTCAACTTTTTTCCCATCTATCTGTAAATGGATTTCACTCATTTTTCTTTGCTCTTTCTGATCATGATTCTTTCTTCTTCAGGGATAGGAGAAGGAACTGGCTCGCCTGAAATTTTCTTCACCGCACCAAAGCGAGAGGGACAAACTTCAAAGCAGGTTCCGCACTTTGTGCATTTTTCCTGGTCAACTACATGGATTTTGTTCTTGCCACCGTCAATCGCCCCGGCAGGGCACTTTTTAAGGCAAATCATACAGGCCCGGCACTTATCCGGGTCAATATAGTACGAGATCAGCTCCTTGCAGGACAAAGCCGGGCACCTCTTCTCCCTGATGTGTGCCTCATACTCATCTCTGAAGTAGCGTAACGTGCTTAGAAACGGGTTAGGGGCAGTCTTACCCAAGGCACAAAGGGAGGCTTCAATGGCTGTCTTGGATAGCTCCTCCAGAAGCTCGATGTCGCCCTCTTTTCCCTTTCCTTTGGTGATATTCGTGAGAATCTTGTCCATCTGCCTCAGGCCCTCACGGCAGGGGAGACATTTGCCGCACGATTCATCCGTGAGGAAGTGTATGAAGTACCTGGCCACATCAACCATACAGGTATCTTCATCCATAACGATCATCCCACCTGACCCCATCATTGAGCCGGCCTTGGTGAGTTTATCAAAATCAACTTCCAAATCCAGCAGTTTCTCCGGGATACATCCGCCGGACGGTCCGCCAGTCTGCACTGCTTTGAACTTCTTGCCTCCAGGGATTCCACCGCCTAT
>JAUWMY010000092.1 GCA_030612945.1 Desulfobacteraceae bacterium | reverse complement strand
AGAAGTTGTAAAAACAGGTAAGCAGACCGAGATTACTGGTCCAAAGGCTATAAAGAGACGGAGCAAGGTTCAAGAAACCGTTACAATTGCCGAGTTGGCCAAGGCAATGGGAACAAAAGCAGTTGAGGTAATCAAACGATTGATGACCCTGGGCGTTACCTCCAATATCAATCAGCCCATAGATTTTGAATCCGCATCTGTTGTGGCGGAAGAATTTGGATATGAGCTGGAATTGGATACTTTTGAGGAGGAGCACCTGTTTGCAGAAACCGAGGACCTGGCTGAAGATCTGGTACCAAGGCCACCGGTAATCACCATTATGGGGCATGTTGACCATGGAAAGACCTCTCTGCTCGACCATATAAGGAACTCCAATATCATAGGTGGAGAATCGGGTGGAATAACACAGCATATCGGAGCATATTACGTCAAGACTGAGAGTGGAGACATAGTTTTTCTTGATACTCCCGGCCATGAAGCTTTCACGGCCATGCGGGCAAGAGGTGCCAGGGTAACGGATCTCATCGTGCTTGTTGTGGCTGCGGACGATGGTGTTATGCCGCAGACGAAAGAGGCAATTAATCACGCCCGTGCGGCCAAGATCCCGATTGTTGTAGCCGTTAACAAGATTGACAAACCGGAAGCCAACCCGGAAAAGGTACAAAGAGAATTGGCTGAGTTGGATCTTTCCCCCGAAGAATGGGGCGGCGACACCATTTTTGGAAATATTTCTGCCAAAACAGGGGAAGGGGTTGATGAGTTTCTGAGCCTGCTCTCGCTTCAGTCCGAAATGCTCGAACTAAAAGGTAATCCCGATAAGCCGGCAAGAGGAGTCATTATTGAGGCAAAACTGGACAAGAGTAAAGGCCCTGTAGCAACGGTTCTCATTAAGAATGGAACCCTCCGCAGAGGCGATCATTTCATCTGCGGGGAAAAATACGGCCGGGTGAGGGCCATGCTTGATCAGAGGGGAAAAAAGATGAAATCCGCAGGCCCGGCCATGCCGGCAGAGATATATGGCATATCGGGTGTGCCCATGGCGGGGGATGAGTTCATCGGTGTTCAGGATGAAAAAACTGCAAAACAGGTGATTGAGCACCGCAAGGATAAGAGTCAGAGGCAGGTAGTCGGAAGAAAGGGTTTGGTCAGCCTTGAGGACCTTTTTGAAAAGATAAAAGAAGGGGATGTAAAGGAGCTTAACATCGTTCTGAAGACAGATGTTCAGGGCTCACTCGAAGCGGTTGGCGATTCCCTGGTCAAGCAAAGCACAGAAGAGGTCAAACTTAACATAATACATTCTGCAACAGGCGCCATAACAGAATCAGATGTGATGCTTGCATCAGCATCAGGAGCTATTATTATCGGTTTCAATGTGAGGGTGAATCCCAGAGTCAGTGATGTTGCCGAAAAGGAAAATGTAGACATCCGGTACTACGATGTAATTTATAACGTGGTAAAGGACATTCGTCTGGCAATGACGGGTCTCCTTGAACCGATTTATAAGGAGCATGTCATTGGCCGCGCTGATGTCAAGGAGGTATTTCGTATTCCGAAAGTGGGGTCAATTGCAGGTTGTTACGTCACGGACGGTCATGTCGTGCGAAATGCAAATGTGAGGCTCCTGCGTGACGATGTGGTTGTATTTGATGGCAAACTCGGTTCGCTCAGAAGATTCAAAGAAGATGCCAAAGAAGTCCAGACCGGATATGAATGCGGTATAGGCCTGGAAAACTTTCAGGATATCAAATCAGGGGATGTGTTCGAGGTTTACGAGGTTGAGGAACTGGAAGCGGAGCTGTAAAAATGGTGGTGGGCAGCTTGAAGATAGAATTTCGCTTAACTGACAATCGATCTCTAAAAGGAAAACGAAAAGTGGTCAGGAGCATGGTGGATAAGGTAAAATCCAGATTTAATGTGTCTATTGCGGAAGTCGGCTCCAACGATAAGTGGCAGAAGATCGAGTTGGGAATCAGTGCAGTGGGAAATGACCGGCGTCATATCGATTCGTCTCTAAACCATACCCTCAGTTTCCTTGAGTCTCTTTATCTCGCAGAAATTGTGCATACTGAAATGGAGATTTTCAATGTTTGAAATGCTTAATCCCTTAAATGATTGAATATTTTCGCCTGCCCTGGCGCGACTTTTGTGGAAAATGCTGCTGTCTTTGATATACTCGGGATGCCTAAGTTATATGGCTCAATATTTATATACCAGGTCTGGGCCAGGGATAAACTCCACCCGAACTTATTAAGAAGTTACGGCTGGCATTTTACACTTTAGGCATTTTAGGCACTTTAGTTCACTTTAGACACTTCTTTTAGGGTTTCACATGTTAGCTGGTAAGCGTTCAGTGAGAGTCGGCGATCAGATCCAAAAGGAGGTTTCAGTCCTTCTCCTTGAAAGGGTCAAAGATCCCAGGGTAAAAGGCGTTACAGTGACCGGAATCCGCCTTAGTGATGATCTTAAACAGGCCAGGATCTATTACAGTGTGATGGGTTCGAGGGACCAGGTCGAAAGGGCTCAAGCAGGCTTAGATAGTGCCAGGGGTTTTATCAAGAGGCAGATCGGTCTACGAATGGGGTTGAGGTATGTTCCTGAAATTACATTCGTGCATGACTCATCTCTTGAGAAGGGCAGCTACATGGACAAGCTCTTTGTTGAAATAGGGCTGAGTGAAGATGGCGAAAATGCCTGATTCAGATTTATCAATTCCGAATTTCGAGACATCGCTAAAAAAGATTGTTTCGGCGCTTAATGATGGGGGTTCTTTTCTCATTACGACCCACAGGGATCCTGATGCTGACGGCATTGGTTCAATGCTCGCCCTTGGCAAGACACTGCTTAACGCTGACAAGGATGTTGTTCTCTGGACCGATGCCCCGGTACCTTCTCCCAATAACCGGTTAAAAGGCGCTGACAGTATTGTTCAGTATATTGATCCCGAAAGAAATTTTGATGTTGTAGTGGTCCTGGATTGCGCTGAAATTGAAAGGGCGGGACAGTTGCAAGGCAATCATGGAAAGCTCAAGCCGTTAATTAATATTGATCATCACGAAACAAATAACTTCTTTGGTGATCTGAACTTAGTCGATGTTAACAGCTCATCAACCGGTGAGCTGGTCTTCAAAGTTATAAAACTGGGAGGTTTTCGGATAGATCGTGATGTAGCGGGTAACGTGTTTGCTGCCATTCAGGCCGATACGGGTTCTTTCAGGTATGATAACACATCTCCCACATGTTTGAGAATCGCAGCGGAGATGATGGACTATGGCGCCAATCCCTGGAAAATATCCCAGGAAGTGATGGATGGATACAACCTTTCCCGGTTGAGGCTGCTGGAAATGGCCCTCGGCACCCTTGAATTTTACCATGCAGGCAAGATAGGGATGATGACGATTTTTCTCGGGATGTTTTCAAAGGCGGGGGCAGGACCGGAGGATAGTGAAAGATTTGTGGACTATCCAAGATTCGTATCAGGAGTTGAAATAGCTGTTTTGATTCGCCAGACAGGTGAAAATGATTACAAGTTCAGCCTGCGCTCCAATAGCCGGGCAAATGTGGCGCAATTGGCCAGCCGATTCGGAGGTGGGGGGCATGCAAAGGCAGCAGGAATCGATTGTCATGGATCCATCGGGACCTTAAAGGAGGATTTTTTGAGAGAGGCTGTTCAGCTTTTAGATGGAATACCCAATTGATGGGATACTCTTAATTGATAAACATGAAGGCGAAACATCCTATGATGTGGTGAAAAAGGCTAAGCACGTCTTCAACGCACGTAAGGCCTTAAAAGTGGGCCATGCCGGGACATTGGATCCGTTTGCCACCGGATTACTGATTATTCTCCTGGGCCAGGGAACCAAGCTCTCAAATTTTTTAATGGCCGGGGAAAAAAAATACCTGGCCACAATGAGGCTGGGAGTTGAAACAGATACATTGGATCCCACAGGCCAGGTGGTTAGAACAAGCGTAGTGCCTCAACTGACACCCGCAGAAGTCCGCGGTAAGGCTAAGGCCTTTGTTGGAAATATTGAGCAGACGCCCCCCAGGTTTTCTGCTATCAAATACAAGGGAACCCGAGCCTACAAGCTGGCGCGAAAAGGCCTGGATGTAGATCTAAAGAAGAGAATCGTCACCGTTTACTCTCTTGAAATTATGTCCGTGCAACTGCCGGATGTCACAATGAAGGTGAACTGTTCTAAAGGGACCTATATCAGGAGCCTTGCGGCCGATATGGCCAGGGAGCTGGGAACTGGTGGACATCTTATTTCATTGAGAAGAATTGCCATCGGGTCTTTTGAAGTAAGAAATGCCCTTAGTTCCAGTGCGCTCTCACAAACAGGGGCTCGTTCTTTGTTAAGGGACAAAATAATCCCTCTCAGGGTGGCCCTCCCTGGGATGTACGAAATACAGGTAAGTGAAGCGCTTGCGAAAAAGGTCAGAAACGGCTACCAGCCAACCTTGAAAGAGCTGAACAAGGGCTTAAGTACGTCTGACTGCAAAGACGGTTATGTTAAACTAATGAGCGCTGATGAACTCGTGGCTATCATGAAACTCAAAGAGAATGGAGGAATTGGTTATGAAAGGTTAAAGATAGAGAGGGTATTTTCATGATACTTTTTGTTGTACATAGCAAGCGGCAAAAGTGCCATTTACATAAAAAAATTACAGGAGGAAAGAAAAGTGGTTTTGACACCAGAAGTTAAGAGAGAAATTATTGATCGGTTCCAGGCTAATGAAAAAGATACGGGCTCACCTGAGGTGCAGATTGCCTTGCTCAGCAGTCGAATCAGGTATCTTACTGATCATTTTAAGGTGCATAAGAAGGATCACCATTCTCGCAGAGGGTTGTTAAAATTAGTTGGTCAGAGACGGAGACTACTAAATTATCTGAAGAGAAAGGATGTGGAAAGATATCGCACCACAATTAAAGAGCTCGGAATTCGAAAATAGAAATGGGAATTGGGAGATTCCTGAACACTTAAATTCTAATCAATGAAAGGATAAATGAAATTATGATAAAAAACAGTTCAATAGAAATTAATGGTAAGAGCCTGTCTGTGGAGACAGGTCGTATTGCCAAGCAGGCAAATGGCTCTGCCGTTGTAACGCTTGGAGAAACAGTCGTATTGGTGACAGCCGTGTCCACCGATCAAATTCGAGAGGGGATAGACTTTCTCCCTCTGACCGTTGAATATCAGGAGATGTCTTATGCCGGTGGGAGGATTCCAGGAAATTTTTTTCGCAGGGACATGGGGAGACCAGGTGAAAAGGAAACCCTGACTTCCCGTTTGATAGACAGGCCCTTGAGGCCTCTTTTCCCGGACAATTACTACTATGAAACGCAGGTGATTGCTACGGTGCTCTCAACAGATAAGGAAAATGAGGCCGATGTATTAGCTATGCTGGGGGCCTCAACAGCGCTTGAAATATCGGATATCCCATTTGCCGGACCTATCGCTGGAGTTCGCGTGGGAAGAGTGGACGGCAGGTTTATTGCCAACCCCACGCTCAGTGAGCAGGTGGAAAGTGATATCAACCTGATTGTAGCGTGCAACCGCTCTGGTATTTTAATGGTGGAGAGCGGAAGCCTTTTTGTTTCAGAGTCTGATATGATCGAAGCAATTTTTTTCGGACAAGAAGCTATGCAGCCCATGCTTGATATGCAGGAAAGTCTTAAGAATGAGATCGGCAAACCAAAAAGGGCCATTCCAACAGGAACTGTCAATGAGGAACTCAGGAAAAAGGTCAGTGAGATAGGGACCCCTCTGCTCCAGGATGTCGTAACGACGGCCGACAAAATGCTGAGGCAGGAGAAAGGAAGACAGGCGCATAATAAGATCCAGGATGCTTTGAACGAAACTTACGAGGACATGGAGTCAGAGGTCAGTGAAGCGGTACATGATCTGGAAAAAAAGATGATCCGGCAAATGATTCTTGACGAGGGAAAAAGAATTGATGGCCGTGCTTTTACGGAAGTCAGGCCTATAGAATGCGTGGTTGGTCTCTTGCCTCGGGTACATGGCTCTGCCCTTTTTACACGTGGAGAGACACAGGCCATGGTTTTAACCACCCTGGGGACCGAAAGGGATGAGCAACGGATGGAATCTATTTACGGAGATCATTTCAGATCATTCATACTTCATTATAATTTTCCACCCTATAGCGTTGGTGAGGCCAAGAGACTAAGCGGTCCGGGACGAAGGGAAATAGGGCATGGCGCACTTGCACGAAGAGCACTTGTACCAGTGCTGCCTAAAAATGAAGATTTTAAATACTCCATTCGGGTTGTATCTGAAATACTTGAATCCAATGGCTCTTCTTCCATGGCCAGTGTTTGTGGCGGCTGTCTTTCTCTTATGGATGCCGGTGTGCCCGTAAAAGAAGCGGTTGCCGGTGTGGCCATGGGCCTGGTGTCAGACGGTAGTAAAGTTGTAGTGCTGACGGATATTATAGGGGATGAAGACCACTACGGGGATATGGATTTCAAGGTAACCGGCACGCGCGACGGGATTACGGCCCTGCAGATGGACATAAAAATCGAGGGTATTACAAGGGAAGTGTTGGAGAAGGCCCTTGATCAGGCAAAAGAGGGCAGGATCTTTATCCTGGATGAGATGAACAAGGCAATATCGAAATCAAGGGACCAGATTTCAGAATATGCGCCGATTATCAGCACTGTCAAGATCAAACCGGAAAAGGTCAGGGTCCTTATCGGTCCCGGAGGCAAGACGATCAGGGAAATTACCAATACCTCCGGTGCAAGAATCGATGTGGATGATGAAGGGACGGTTACTGTTTCCTCTGCCGACAGAGAAATCTCCGACGCTGCCATTAGAATGATCAATGAAATCATTCAGGAGGCCGAGGTCGACAAGCTTTACATGGGAAAGGTAGTAAAGATTATGGACTTTGGCGCTTTTGTGGAGATTTTTCCCGGCACAGATGGCCTGGTCCATATATCACAACTGGCGCGGGAAAGAGTTGAGAAGGTTACTGACGTGCTTAAAGAAGGAGATGAAGTCCTTGTAAAGGTTCTCGAAGTTGATAATAATGGAAAGATACGTCTTTCACGCAAGGCGGCTTTAGGTGAGAGCTTAGACAATGTATCATAAGACAGTACTAAAAAACGGTGTAAGAATTATCTCCGAGCAATTAGAGCATCTGCGATCTGTTTCCCTTGCTATCTGGGTAGATGCAGGGTCCCGTGATGAAGTGAAGTCAGAAAATGGTATTTTTCATTTTACCGAACACATGATTTTCAAGGGAACCGAGAATCGCAGCAGTCTTCAAATTGCCAAAGAACTGGATGCCATCGGAGGCCTTTCCAACGCCTTTACAGGCAAGGAGAATACCTGCTTCTACGGCAGGGTTCTTGGCGAACACTTTGCGCATATAGCAGATATTTTATCTGATATTTTTTTACACTCAACCTTTGGTGTTGATGACCTGGAGCGGGAAAGGCAGGTGATACTCCAGGAAATCAGCATGGTGGAAGATACTCCGGACGATCATATCCATGTGCTGTTCAACCGCCTTTTTTGGGCTGACCACCCTATAGGCATGCCCGTTCTCGGTAATGAAAAAACAGTATCTGCCATTGAAAGAGAAACCATCCTCAAATATATAAATAAATTCTATGTTCCTGAGAGAATCCTGGTTGCGGGGGCAGGGAATGTGGATCACCAAACAATGGTTTCCTATTTTGAGCCGCTTTTTTCGCAGTTGGATGCAGGAATCTCGAATCCCAAAAATGATATTCCCCGGTCAAACGCGAGTGTTTCTGTCAAATACAAAGACCTGGAACAGGTTCATATCTGCCTCGGAGGAGAGGCGCCTTCTCAGACAAGTGACAGGAGATTTGCCTGCGTAATATTAAATACAATCCTCGGGGGAAATATGAGTTCCCGCCTGTTTCAGGAGATCCGGGAAAACCGGGGGCTTGCCTATTCTGTCTATTCCTTTCTTTCTTCCTACATTGATGCAGGTCTTTTGGGTGTTTACGTGGCGACAGATCCCCAAAATGTGAATCCTGTACTCGAGGCAATTAAAAACGAGATAAAAAAGATCTGCAAAGGAGGAATTTCCAAATCCGACCTGGCCGCGGCCGTGGACCATTTGATTGGTGGCATCTATTTATCATCTGAAAGCGCTGACAACCGGATGATGCGTATTGCGAAGAATGAATTCGTGTTCCAAAAATACGTGAGCTATGAGGAACTGGTGTCCAAATTGCAGCAGGTCACAGTGGACGAAGTAGTTGAGG
>JAUWMY010000442.1 GCA_030612945.1 Desulfobacteraceae bacterium | reverse complement strand
CGAATAAACCAGCCCTTTTGCCCAGATCTGCCCTACTATATTGGCAGATATGGTAGTTTGGATGCCGGATTCTTCAAAGGCCTCCTTCACCAGTTCCACGCGCTCCGTCTTACCCCCATGCAGTTCACCGATCAGGGTCTTACCCAATCCCGCATGCCTGACCTTTGATCCGTGCAGGGAGGTTGCCCCATGGAATGTCACACCTCCGAGGATATTCTCCTTATCCACTATCTCGGCCATGGTCTCGATGTTTCCCAGACCCGTCTGAATGGTGAGGATGGGAGCACGGCTGTTCACTAAATGATTTATGCTTCTTGTAGCGGCCGCGGTAGTGTATCCCTTGACCGCCAGGATGCTCAGGTCACAGGAGTCTATGGAGCCACCTTCGGTGGTAGCCCCGGCCTGGACAGTCGGATAGGCATCGCTTTTTGCGCCCCCAAGCTCCATAAACTGTATTCCAATTTCGTTGACGACCTTTACTACTTCAGGGTCCTTTTCCACAAAGACCACTTCATGGCCACCCCTGCCCAGCATACCCCCGAAAAACCTTCCAATGGCCCCTGCACCAACTATTACAATTTTCATTTGTTATCCCCCATCATTCAAGTTATAGCAGATTTCATTTATTTTTATTAAATATTAACACAAAAAACGGAGTTCAACAAGACCAATGAGGGATTGTCACACGGTAACATCAAAGTAGACTCTAACTTGGTCAAATGGCAATTAGAGTGAACAGGGTTTAAGATTGAATACTTTGATGCCAAAGGATTTGTTGCCTATGGGAAAAAGCAGATCTTCTGGGATCGTAAAGACGGGATCAAGCTTAAAACACCGTCAGGGAAGATCGAATTTAAATCATCCCTTTTATAGGATGTAGGGTTCGAGTCTTTTCCCGCTTATTAACATATGTTTTCACCACCAGAGGGACAGTTCAGGCTTACAATATCTATCGGTTATTTATCTTGTTTTAAAAAAACAGCCTTTGGATCATTTTAAAGGGACGAGTGCGTCCAAAATCCAGCACAGGTATATTCTGAAGAGCCATAATAGGGGTGACGAGCGCAAACGGAGTAGAATAATGAGATCGACTTTTAATCTCTAAATCTTTTTTTTGGGCTGAAATAAAATATAGGGCTCCGCTTAAATCAGTGTCGGATTTTGGGGCAATATTTTTTCTTGACATAAGGTCATCTTTTTCGTATATGTTCTCAACAATAATAAAATAGGTTAAAGAGTAGTCTTTTAACTAATCTTATCATATTAAATTCGAAAGGGGACTTTTAGAATGGGAACGGATACTTTCACCAAACAAAGAGCAAATGCCTACAAGTTTCTTTCCACACTTTATCGAGACGAAATTTCGGAGGATCTCCTGGCAAAACTCACGGATAAAGAATTCATAGCGAAACTGAACAGTTTTGCAAAGGAGTGTAAAATCATTGAGTTAGGCAAGGGAATTGAGAGGATGACAAAATACCTTAGAAAAGCTAAGGCTGGAAGTTATAAGGAATTGAGTTATGAATATGCAGATATATTTCTCAATGCGGGCGTTAACCCGGCCCTTCCCTACGAGTCAGTCCATGCTACCGGAGAGCCAGTGGTTATGCAGAAATCCGTTTTTGACGTGCGTGCGGCCTTTCGCACGGCAGGGGTTCATAAATCAGAGGATTACAAGGACTTAGACGACTATATTGCTGTGGAGTTGGAATTTGTCCGATACCTTCTTGAAAAGGGCGAGAGCGATGCCGCGGCCAACTTTATCAATAATCATCTGTTAAACTGGATCCCGGAATTCCATGCCGCCCTTTATAACGCAGCCACGTTAGATCTTTATAAGGGCATCTCAGCATTTACATTAAGCTTTGTCTTCCACGAGCGTAATGGTGCCAATCCTGATTACCAGGGTGCCATCGGACGATTGTCCGAGGCTATTGATCAGCTAAATTTAGGGGATGATTATTATACCCTTGCCGAAGGGGTAAAAGAAGAAGAACCCGAAAAGACCATTAACAGCCATTGTTACGTGTGCGGTGCTCTTTGCGGGATTACCGATACGGTCAAGGACGGCATCCTTATGAAAACGGCCGGGCTCAAAGGTGATCCAAAAAGTGGCGGTTTGGTCTGTCCCAAAGGGGCATCAAGAAAGGATTACGTGTATAGCGCCCATCGCCTCAAGGAGCCTCTTATCAGAGAGGGTGACAGATTTCGCAAAGCATCATGGGATGAGGCCCTTGATCTTGTTGCTAACAAATTGATGAGCATTGAAGATCACAGCACAGTTGGCTACATGGATGGAAATGACTGGAACAGGTGGCTCCATAAAGCCCTGTGGGATTGGTATGGCACCCACAATATAAGCCACCGTTCAATGTGTGACAACTCCATCCGCATGGCCAATGAGCACAACCTGAATGACAAACGGCCATGGCTCAATACTGAAGAATCAGATTATATAATCTTCTTCGGGCAAAACGCCCTTGCCACCTCCTATGGCCGGAGGCAGGTTGGCAATCTCAGGAAGGCGTTGAAACGTGGGGCAAAGATGGTTGTAATTGACCCGAGGAAGTCTGATACGGCTGCGGCTGCTACTGATTGGATTAAAATCAAACCAGGTACCGACGGGGCAATGGCCATGGCTATGTGCTATGTAATTGTCAAAAATGAACTCTACGATAAGGATTTTGTGGAAAACTGGACATACGGGTTTGAGGATCTCAAGAAGCGGCTCATGGGCGAAGAAGACGGCGTGGCCCGAACCCCAGAGTGGGCTGAAAAGATTTGCGGTGTCCCGGCCGCTACCATTGAAAGGATTGCAAAAGAATTCGCGGCCGCCAAAAATAAAGGAGTTGGTTCCTGGACAGGAACGTCCCATTTTCCCAATGCCATGCACACTACTGCGGCGGTTCAGGCCCTTAATGGCCTCTGCGGCACCTTTGACGCACCTGGAGGGGCCTCTCTCCCATTCAAGCGCAAGCTGAAAGGTGGCTGGGGAGAAGGGCAGACCAAACCCTCGTCAAATGCTCCCCCGAAAATCCATAATCTGCGAATGTGGGCAGGCTGGTGTCCTTCATGGTTCCCAAAAGACGTGTCAGAGGGCAAGATAAAGGTATTGATACAATATTTCG
The DNA here is from genome assembly GCA_030612945.1 of Desulfobacteraceae bacterium. Classification (GTDB taxonomy): domain Bacteria; phylum Desulfobacterota; class DSM-4660; order Desulfatiglandales; family Desulfatiglandaceae; genus 4484-190-2. The sequence continues at coordinate 87 of JAUWMY010000442.1, read as the reverse complement.
GCGCCCCTATTCTTTCCTGGGGCAATGAGCAGGCTACTGCAAAGGCATGCAGGGACCTGGACTTCATGGTTACTATAGATACCTGGA
>JAUWMY010000128.1 GCA_030612945.1 Desulfobacteraceae bacterium | reverse complement strand
AAAGGTGTTGGTGTATACACATCAGGTCCTGTTAACCCGTGAAAAATAAAGAGATTATGTGGAATTATACCCTAAGTCGTGATAAACTCACGCTTGGGGTAGGGTTCGACTCCCCCCGCCGCCACCAATTTACCTTTCCAGTTTTAATGCGTCACTTTTCCAAATCCTGGCTTGGATGTTATCCGAAGCTCTTGTCAGACCGTTTTTTTTCTTCAGTGCTTTCCTGAAAATCTGATTCAAATCAGAATAAGCTCACTGATAACAAGCATGACAAAATATGCTAAAAAGCACAAAAACTCCTATGTAGGTAATCAACAGCATGATAATCCTTACACCGGAGGTTAAACATGATTATTTCCTTGGTCAATCAAAAGGGTGGAACCGGAAAAACAACAATCGCCCTTAACCTGGCATATTGTATTGCGGAAAAGGGATATAAGACCTTGCTAATTGATGCCGACCCGCAAGGAAGCAGTCTTCAGTGGCAGGCCATTTCTAATAATAACGCCTTTACTGTTGTCCGGCACCCAAAAGCAAACTTCCACAAAAATATTGAGAAGGTTACCGGGTTGTACAAGATGGTAGTTATTGACGCACCGCCGGGAACAGGCAGCATCAGCAAGTCAATCCTTTTGTGTACAAATCTTGCCATAGTTCCCGTGGGCCCAAGCCCGCTTGATATCTGGTCGAGCAAGGACATAATCACCCTGATGAGAGAGTCTCGCACGCATAATCGCAAGCTGAGAGGAAAACTGTTAATCTCAAAGAAAATTGTGGGAACAACACTGGGACGCGGCATCAGGGGAGCCTTAAAATAGTATAGAATGGGGGTATTTGATACTGAAATTTGCGAGCGTATTGCTTATGTAAAGGCCATGATTGAGGGCCTTTCCGTCGTAGAAAATGAACCCAACAGCGAAGCAGCAAACGAGATAAGGAGCTTGACCGAAGAAGTTATTAAGTAGTTCGAGAATCAAGCAAGCCCTAAGTTCAGGGTTAAAATGGTTTGTACGGCGTACTAACGAGAGATAATATCACTGCGCGAGTTTTTTTTGGATTTCTTGTATTTTGTGATTATTCAAAAGGCTCATAAATTTGGGGTTGGAGATAAGGGCTGCGATATCGCCTGAATTCACTGCATTCAGGATGCCGGGGTCACTCATAATTTCTTGAAAATCGGGATCATTTTGTAAAGAAAAAATTATAGCCATAATATCTTGATTGTTTTGCATAAGTGTCTGAAGAGATTGTACTTCTGAGCTTATGGATGAATTTGCCGGGCTTGCATATTCCCTGTCCTTTGTATTACCAGATTGTACTCGAATCTCCCGAATATCTGATTCAGCAACCTTTATGGTACCAAGACTACTTGATTTTACGGTGTAAACTCCATCATTAAAAGATAAGATTTCTCCATAGATCGTACTTCCATCAATTAGCCTAATCTCGCTAAATTCCCCAGCATATACACCAGCGGATAAGAGGATCAGGATAAAAAAGATAAAAAAGCTTTTTGTTTTCATCATACTACCCCCTTATAAATAACTCCTGGCGCCCACATAACGCTGTTTAAAATATGTGTTAGAAAGTGACGAAACACTAATTCTCTTGTTCCTGCCAGGTGCGTGGATGAATTTATTTTCACCCACATATATCCCCACATGAGAAATGCGCTTCCCACCGGATGTGGCAAAAAAAACGAGATCTGCCTTTGATAATTGGTGTCGATCCACACGGGATCCGGCCGTCCATTGGGCTGAGGAAGATCTTGGAAGATTCAGGCCATTTAACCGGTAAACTGCCATTGTAAATCCGCTGCAATCAAAACCATCTCTCGGTGAAGAGCCGCCCCATCGATATGGGACTCCAATAAAGTCGTCAGCCCTTGCGACAATCTCATTTCTGAGAAACATTTTTCCGTTTTTTCCCGATTTTGTTGTTCTATAATCGTCGGGACCAACAATAAAATAATCAGGTATGGTTCCCGCAGAGCGAAGTGTTTCAGCCTCTTTTTGCGCCTTTTCCTTTGATGACAAATTCCCGAATCGGACTGTATAAAGTCCATTTTGATGAACAAAATAATAGGCACTTAAGCCTTTGCTCTGTAAAATTTCTGTAAGCTGAACAGCGTTATTGAGTTGTGAAAATGCCCCAACCTGAATGGCATAACCCATGGGCAAAAGGACACTTTTTTGCTCCAAATGCTGTGAAGGGTCAACGATAGTCGTGCCTCCACAACCAGCCACCACTGTAGTTAACAGAAGATAGACAAAAAACAGTCTCCATTTGCAATCGAAGTTTAGCAAAGGGCTCCTTTTGTGAAACATGAATTAAAATATTATAGCAAAAAAATGACTGTTTGGCAATCAGCGGCTCGGGATGCGGCTCCGGATGCTCACTCCCGGCTTTGACAGGGTCTAAGGGATGGTCTATAATTGACATTTCCTAATCAGTATTTAAACTCCGTAACTCGGGTTCAAAGTTCCATGGTTCACGGTTCAAGGTTAACTGATGAAAACTGCACGGTTTTGAGATATTGAGGGGTGGCACATTGCGCGTAACTGCTGCCGTTCATAGGTTCATCAACTATGTCAAACAATATGAAGAGCGCAAAGCGACCAACCGTGAACCCAGAACCTGAATATTTACTTATAAACAGCACATTGGATTTATAATGACAGACTATGCAAAGGCACCAGATACGCAAGTTGAAATCCCTGAAGAAGTTGTATTGCTTACATTCCCTGCAAGGGCACATACGCCCCTGATCGAATGGGAATACCCGGAATTCCAGTCCCTTTGCCCTGTCTCCGAAAGGCATGATCAGGGTATTGTAACAATACAGTACAAACCAAGGAAGAAAATCCTTGAAAGCAAATCTGTCAGGGACTATCTAATCATGTGGAGAAATAAGAAAAACTGGCAGGAGTATATCACCGAAGAAATTGCCAGTTTGTTATATAAGGCCTGTGAGCCCGCCTGGCTGACAGTAACAATTAAATGGTCTCCAAGGGGAGGGATAGCGGCGAAGACTACCTCCAAAATGGGTGACCCTCATTCCTCATTTTAGATATTTAAATGCGCGCAACATTGATCGAAATCAAACAGGACATGCCAGGCTTTGATCATTTCTTCGGATCATGGGTTTGCCAGGACGATTTGGCCATAGTTGTTGATGTAGGGCCGGCTAATACGGCTGTTCGTCTGATTGAGTCCTTGACTTATATGGGAGTAGAGAGGGTGGATTATGTCTTTCTCACCCACTTACATATAGATCATTGTGGAGGCCTGGCTGAATTTCTGGACCATTACCCCATGGCAAGGGTCATTTGTCACGAGAACGGCATAGACTCCCTTACTGATCCTTCAAAGCTCTGGAAGGGTAGCCTGGCTGTCCTTGGGGAGATTGCGGAAGCATACGGATCGCCTGAGCCTGTTGCAGGAGACAGGTTAATCCCCCACACGGAAAATGATTTGAAAGACCTTATGGTTATAGAAACACCAGGCCATGCCGCTCATCACTTGAGCTTCAGTTACAGAAATCAGCTTTTTGTGGGTGAGGCAGGGGGGAACTATTTGGTCATTGAAGACATGGAGTACCTCCGTCCGGCCACGCCGCCCAGGTTCTTTTTTGATGTTTGTGTAAAAAGTGTTGATAAGTTGCTGGCCATAGACGATCAGCCCATTTGCTACGCACATTTTGACGGAGCCGAAAGCTCCCACCGGCTCTTGAGAACCTTCCGGGATCAGCTTATGCGATGGAAAAGAATAATTTGCAAATCCACCGCAGGTCGACTAAATGGTGATGATGACCTTGTGAGAGGGTGCGTCGATACCTTACTCGAACAAGACCCGGATCTAAGGGCCTTTGAAAGAATGGACCCTGATACCCAAAAACGTGAAAGATTTTTTATGGCCAATGCTGTTAAGGGTTTTATAGGGTTTTTTCGAGAAAATAAAACAGATGAAATTATTCAGTAGGGTTACACCCTAATTGAGTGATGCTCAATTAGGTGGTATTGGGTATTGGTTTTAAGGTGTTTCACGTCTTATATTGTATTAATTCTCTGATAGAGATATAAAAAATGAAAAATATTCCTCTAAACCAGTACCCAGTACCGGATACCAAGTACCACCTCAATTGAGTTTGACTCAATTGAGGTTACAGGTGATAAAACGCTATGAAAAACAATAATTACCTTGAAAAAATCAATTTTAGGGCTCTTGTAGAGACTGACGGAAACGACCGCATTCAAGACCGGCTAAACATTGTTGATGTCTTTCTGGACACAGAAGAACATGTAACCATTGAACAGATGTATCGGTTGCTGAGAGAAAAGGGCTACGATTATGACGCGGGATTTGTCCGGCAGTGCATGAATCGGATGGCCGATCTGGGCTTTGCGCAGAAGAAGCAGTTCGAAGGGCAGCCCGTTCGCTATGAGCATCGGCATCTGGGCAGGCACCATGACCACCTAATCTGCACCAAATGCGGAAAAATTGTTGAATTTGCGAATGACCATATGGAGCGGTTGCAAGTGGCGATTGCGGCCGAGCACGGATTTCATATGCTTCAGCACAAAATGGAGATTTACGGGCTTTGCGCAAAATGCCGCGCCCAGAGGAGGCCTCTAATGCCCCTGGCCATGGCTAAACCGGGGGAAAGGGTTGTAATTCGTGAAATGGCCGGAGGAAAGACAGCAAGGTCTCGGATGGCAGATATGGGTTTACGGCTTGATGATCATGTCGAGATAATAAGTAATAGCGGTGAGGGCAGGCTCATCCTGGGACATGACTGCACGAGGCTTGCGATTGGCAGGGGAATCGCGCAGAAGATTATGGTTTCATTGGCCCATGAGGAAGGGGAGGAGGCGTGTCAAGAGGCATAATCTTCACATATCTTTTGAAATCCCGGCACTTCATGCGAGCTTCTGTAAAATGCTGCGAAGCCTGTCTCTGATAATCCTGATGTGCTTTTCTGCCTTATCCCTGTTTTTGTAGCGTTTGTTCTCTGCCGGGGTTACCGCATGAGGGGTGTAACGTAGCTTTAGCTTGATGACAGCCATTTGATCATCCAAAACAAACCTTTTATATATAAGGTTGAAAGGGTAAAACCTGAATTCCTTCTCTGAAATGGATGCTCCCCAGTCAATGATATAAGGCAACCCATCTTTACCCATGAGGATATTGGTCGCCTTCTTCAAATCACAATGGGCTATCCCCCTTCCGTGAAGATCGTTAACCAGATCTTTTAATGCACTCAGAAACGTTTCAGGGATCTGCATTTCTCTCGTTACTTTTTTTAGATCTCTACCCGGTACCTGTTCAATGGCCAGAGCGAGGCCGTCAATGACCCTGTATATATTCGGTACCCCCCTAAGGCCCTTCATCTTTTTGTATGCCTTTCCCTCCCTCCATACGAGGAAACGCCCAACGGTATTTCGAAAGACAAATTTGTTGGTACTGTAGTCCTTGACGACGGCTCGCAGTCCATTCTCCTCCACAACCCAGATTGTTGGCCTTGTGGTTGAGGGCTTTCTCAAGACATAGGATTGTTTTCTGGGAAGATCAGAGAGTTTGAGGGAATCAAACATGAAAGTCGTAAAATTTAGCCTTGCTTTAAGGATACAATCAGCGAGTTTATTTTCTGCCTGGCATCATTGAAGACGCCTGAAAGGTTCAGGGAATGATTAGCAAACATACTTCCAGGGTCCCCGTTGAACACGATCAGAGGTTCAAAATAGCATCTCTTCAGGGTTTCAAGGATCTTATCAGCGAGTTTCAGCGAATTTTTGTCAGTCAAGACATCAAAAAAGTCAATTCGTATGGCCTTAAATGATTCATAGAGGGCGTAAGCGATACCCTGCGCATAATAAAAGTTATCGTCAATGCGAGACCAGGGGATATTGGTATCAATCATTTTGGGGCCTTCAGAGCTGTCCTTGCTCTGTTCATCCACTGCCAGGGACGAGTCAATATCGTGGGGGGCGTTTATTAGTCTGGTGTTGGCGCCACCCATGAGCGAGGCATATTGCAGGAGGAGTTCCACTAAATTGTCGGCCCTCGGGTAAAAATAGGATTTTCCCGCTAAAAGATTCTCGTAAAAAGTTTCGAGGCCACGGTTGGCCTCTTTCCATTTGCTTTCTGCAGAGGGAAACCACCATTTATAAGGGTCATTAGAAAGAGATGTAAATGCCGTTTCGGCAGCGGGGTCCAGTTTGTCCGTGGTTCTCATACGGGAGAGATTATCCCTAAGGACTCGAGTGTTGTATCGTACAACCTCCAGTTCCCCGATCTGGAAGTTGGGCATATTGTCCAGAAGGACAGTGGGCCAAAACAGGTCATTGGGTAACCAGTTTTTATGCATCTGCTCAATAAGGGCCTGATTGGTCTTGATGAATGCCGCGCCTTTAACATTGCCATCCAATTCGATAAGCGTGATCCGGGAGGGCTTCACGGAGTTAATGAACATGACTACAACCACAAAAATAATGAAAGCGAGGAGTACAAGCGAGATAACGAGCTTTCCAGCCCACCATCTTTTTTCTTTGGGTTGTGATTTCATTTTTTTACCGCCTTTGAGAATATGCCAAAATAATAATTATTTAATTTAAGAACAGTCAGGCCTAATTGTCAATACATAATATGGAATGTCAGTAATCGTTTTGGCTCATGATGCTCTCACTTTAACGGAAGGGAAAAGCGATCTGTCCGTATGGGGTATGAACTTTGCGGCACTGAAGGCGTTCATGAATTCCTGATTAACGTTCAGTTCAAGGTAGGTGGTCTGATCACGGATGCGAAAGATTTCTTCTCTGGCCTCAGCCGACAAAAGGGCCCTGGTTGCCCCTTCAAGGGAGGTATTTCCTAAAGGAATGTATGTTTTAAGGGGAAGGTCCGGGAGCATACCAATGGTAATC
>JAUWMY010000518.1 GCA_030612945.1 Desulfobacteraceae bacterium | reverse complement strand
GCGATCAACTACCAGACGCCTGCCACCGTTGTCTCTTATTCCGGAAACCGTTTCCGAATTAACCATGGATATTATTGCTCCTTTAATTCAAATTTAACACGATAAACACAACCAGTCGAATCCGGAACCAAATTGAATATTGACGATTTGTGGTATCGCTTCGCTCTTTCTTTTCTATTAAAATCGATAGAATCCCTTAAATATTCAACTGGCTATGGCATAAATCATGCGAAAACATGATGTGATTTGAACAAATAGATACTAAATCACCTGGGAGGCTGTCTATTTTTTTCATAGAGGTATTTTAACCAAAATTATCTATACTTATATGTCTATTAAACTATATGATGCTATTTGTCAACTATTTTTTTATGAATTAATTGTTATTTACATAATTCATATACCTTAACGCGGTTGTATTCTTTCTTACCCATTAGACAAAATTGTTTGAAGTTCCTCCTGTAAATACTTTAGGCGATCTATCTCATCCTCGTCGATTCCGTCTCCCATTTCCCTGGATTTTACACGCTTCTTAAGCATCTTGAGCTCATTTTCGAGATCAACAATGTTATTCAGCACCATGGTCTGCATATCAGGTGCGGCCTCTTCACCTGGTGGTTCCTCGTAAGCGACTTCCCTTGGTTTCAACACAAGTCGTTGTTTCCATCTTGGGACATGCGCCTCCAGATTGAATCTCTCTTGGATCTTTTTGGCCAATACCTCACTAGCCGTGGGCTCACCGTGAACCACAAAAACACGAGGTTTACTCTCAAAATTACTGATCCATTCAAGGAGATCATCCTGGTCGGCGTGGGCCGAAAAACCACCTATGGTGAAAACCTTTGCCCTTACAGCTACATTTTCACGGAATATCCTAACTCGTTTTGCCCCTTCAACAATTTTACGACCCGTGGTTCCCTTTGCCTGGAATCCGACAATAACGATACTTGCGCCTTTCCGCCATAGATTATGCTTCAAATGATGCTTTATACGTCCGGCAGTACACATGCCGCTCCCAGCAATTATAATAGCGGAACCGGCTTTTTCATTGATGGCTATGGATTCCCTTGTGCTTTCCGTGAATTTAAGATTCGGCATATTAAATGGGTCATAACCTTCCTCCACAATGGCCTGGGCCTCTTCGTCGTAGTATTTTTTGTTTTTCCGAAAGATTTCTGTTGCCTTGATGGCCAATGGGCTATCCAGATAAATCGGGATATCAGGGATAAGTCCTTTTCGATGAAATTCACCCAGGATGTAAAGAATTTCCTGCGTCCTTTCTACGGCAAAGGCCGGGATGATGATCTTCTCATCCTGGGATACACTATAACGGATCGCCTCAACCAGTTCGTCCTTGCTGTCTTCAAAGGACCGATGCTTACGGTTGCCGTATGTAGATTCAATGAAAAGATAATCCGCATCAAAAATCTCGTGGGGGTCCCTGACGATCAATTGATTCTGTTTCCCAAGGTCCCCTGAAAAAACGATCTTAAGAGGCTCATTTTTCTCTTCGATCCACAATTCCAGGATAGATGATCCCAGGATATGCCCGGCATTTCTGAGTCGAGCCTTTACACCTGACTCAATCTCGACAACCCGGTCTCTTTCCATTGGAGAAAACAACTTTAAGCTTGCCTCTGCATCCTCTGTCGTATAAAGGGGGTCGAACTCCCCTTTACCTTGCCGCTTGTTTTTCCTGTTCTGCCATTCTGCATCCATCTCCTGGATATGAGCTGCATCCAGGAGCATAACCTGGCACAGTTCAGCAGTCGGAGGAGACGTAATGATCTGACCCTTAAAACCATCCCTCACCAATTTGGGAATCCTTCCGCTGTGGTCGATATGCGCATGAGTAAGAAAAAGTGTCTCGATCTCCCTCGGATCAAAACCCCAGTCCTCCCGGTTTCTACTCTCCATCTGTCTCCCGCCCTGAAAAAGGCCGCAATCAACAAGAATCTTTTTGCCACCGGGGCTTTCAACGAGAAAGTTCGATCCGGTAACCGTTCCAGCTGCTCCCAAACATGTTATTCTAATCATCCCAAGCTCCTTTCTTTTTTCGGAACCGTTCACGGGTTCAAAGCCCGCCCTGGTGCGACTCGTGGCATGATTCCAAACCTGTGCTTAAGTAGACTTAGACTGTACTTTTCGCATGTATAGTGCCGATGATCGGTCTGGGCCAGGGGTTCAGAGGTTCAAAGGTTGCATTCTCATCACCATACGTCATTTTGTAAGCGTTTTGTACAGGAAAACCGACTGTTTACACATCCTCACAAACCTGCCCGCC
>JAUWMY010000409.1 GCA_030612945.1 Desulfobacteraceae bacterium | reverse complement strand
GATAGGAATGAATTACCAAATGATCAGTCGTTCGGCTATAATTGTAGAATTTAGATAACGGTCAAGAAAGCTTTCTGGAGGCATCTATGGATTACTCAACGCTAATAATCGAGCGGTATCAAAATGTTGCCCATGTACAACTGAATCGCCCAGAGGCAATGAATGCCCTGAATCAAGACCTTGTTGATGATATTTTCAATTGCTTCAATGAGCTGAATAAGGACGTAGATGTGCGTGTAATTGTCTTAAGTGGGTCAGGCAAGGCATTTTGTGCAGGCGGTGATGTTTCTTTCTTGCAGGTGATTAATAGCCAGAGCCCTTACGGTACAAGGCAACTGCTGAACAGCCTGTTCCAAAAAATAGGCGTGTTAGCACGAGTGGAAAAGCCTGTTGTGGGTGCTTTGCATGGCTTTGTTTTGGGCGCAGGATTTAGCTTGTCTCTGCTGTGCGATATGAGAGTGGCCTCGGAAAGCACCATATTCGGTGCTGAATTCCCCTTGATGGGGATTATTCCGGAACTAGGTGGAACCTATACCTTGCCCGCAACTGTCGGTCTCGCGAAAGCCATGGAAATAGTCTTAGAAGCCCGGCGCTTTGACGCAGTTGAGGCCGAAAGAATCGGGCTGATAAACAGGACAATTCCGGATGAAAAATTGATTGATGAGGCCCTGAAGTTAGCCGGACATATTGCAGCCCTGCCACCTCTGGCCGTGGGCATGTCTAAAGTGGCCCTTCGCAAAGGCGCGGCGGGGTGCCTGGATGAAAGCCTGATCTTTGAAGCACAGGTTAACGCGCTTTGTTACCAGACCGAAGATCATAAGGAGGCTGCCACTGCTTTCCTTGAAAAACGAAAGCCGACTTTTAAAGGCCGTTGATGGATGAAAGGTGTTGTAAGGAGGAAATAGATAATAAAGAGAATCAATTTTGGGGCGTCAAACCTTTGAAATACATTATGCCAGGAACGGAAAGGCTTACAGCACGAACAGTCAGAAATAGTAGGTTGTTTTCAAATAATTTAGTTGGGACCCCCTTTTCTGTATTTAGAGATTACTTTTCTGGTCCTATACCTTAAAGCCTGTTTTGAATTTCGCTTTTGGTGAGGACGATTATTACTTAATTTAAGGAGGAATATTATCATGACTGGTATTGTATCTTTTGGCGGTTATGTGCCGTTCTATCGCCTTGATCGAAAACTCATTTTTAAGGCCGTGGGATGGGTTAACTCAAGTACTGCTTCTCTTGCCCGGGGCGAAAAGGCGGTGGCTAACTATGATGAGGACGCGTTGACTATGGCTGTGGCAGCAGGTAGAGACTGTCTTCAAAATATAGATCCCCGAAGCCTTGGAGGCATTTATCTGGCTTCCACCAGTTTTCCCTACAGGGAAAGACTTAATGCCGGAATTGTCTCCGATGCCCTACATCTTTCACCTAACAGCCGTAACGCAGACTTCGCTTCATGTCTGAAAGCGGGTACAACTGCCGTCCTGTCAGCTCTTGATGGCATTGCCATGGGAAAACGCAATAAATTGCTTGTATGTGCCGCCGACTGCAGATTAGGTAAAATTGGCAGTCCTCAGGAGCACATGTTCGGCGATGGAGCGGCTGCCCTTCTGTTGGGAAACGATGGGGTTGTCGCCGAATTTCTTGATTCCTATTCGCTTTCATATGATTTTATGGATCGATATCGTTCCTGGGATGACAAATTCGACCACCCCTGGGAAGAGCGTTTTATCCGTAACGAAGGTTACTCTAAGATTATATACGAAGCCATATCGGGCTTTTTTCAAAAAACGGGAATTAAGCCTAGTGATATCAGTAAGTTAATCTGCCCCATCCCTTATGCCCGTGAGCAGATTGGACTTGCAAAAATGCTCGGCTTTGATCCGGAAAAGGTTCACGACAATATGGTTGCTACAGTGGGCGACTCCGGCGCGGCATATTCTTTGATGATGCTGGTGGAGGCCCTCCAGGAGGCCGAGCCAAATGACAAAATTCTTGTAGCCAGCTATGGTAACGGCTGTGATGTACTTTGTTTTCAAGTAACGGATGAGATAAAAAAACCAAAAGGAATAATGGGAATCAAAGGCTATCTTAAGCAGAAAATTGCATTACCGGCATACGAAAAATATACGGTTTTTAGAAATATGGTCCATCAGGAAACCGGCATCCGAGGTGAACTTGAAAACGCAACTGCATTTTCACATCTCTGGCGCGAACGGCATTCTATTCACGGCCTTATTGGTTCCAAATGTCTAAAGTGCGGAACGCCTCAATTTCCGCCACAGAGAGTCTGTGTTAATCCGGACTGTGGTGCCATAGATAATATGGAAGACTATTCATTTGCTGACAAAAAGGGGAAAGTTTTTACTTACACCGGGGACATGTTAGCATACAGTATCGACCCACCCGCCATTTATGGCCTCGTTGATGTGGATGGAGGCGGTAGATTGTTCATTGACTTTACCGATTGCCGATTGGAGGACCTGGAGGTAGACATGCCGGTCCAAATGAGTTTCCGCAGGAAGTATTACGATTCATTCAGAGGCATTCATGGATATTTCTGGAAAGCAGTTCCTGTTAATTCTTAATATTTTTGAGAAGGGGTAAATAATATGGGAAAAGGAATAAAAGATAAGGTTGCAATTGTCGGAATGGGTTGTACCAAGTTTGGTGAACTCTGGGATAAAGGCGCTGCAGACCTGATAGTCGAATCCTATGTGGAAGCTATCGAGGATGCAGGTATTGAGAAGAAGGATATAAAGGCGGCTTGGTTCGCTACGTGCTTCGATGAAGTGAACGTAGGAAAGAGTGGCCAACCTCTTTCTAAAACTCTAAAACTCCCGTTCATACCGGTCACTCGAGTGGAAAACTTTTGCGCAAGTGGCACCGAAGCCTTAAGGGGCGCGGTTTATGCTGTTGCCTCCGGCGCATATGACATAGTATTGGCAATGGGAGCGGAAAAACTTAAAGACACTGGTTATGGAGGACTTCCTGACTTGGGAAAAGTCATGGGAAATCAGAACAGATTCATATTCCCGAATGTTACCGCCCCCGGCGCATTCGCAATGATGGCGACGAGGTATTTCAATAAATACGGTTTAAGCCCGGAAGAGGGTAAATTGACAATGGCAAAAATATCGGCCAAGAGCCATCGCAACGGGGTCAAGAGTCCTAAGGCCCATCTAAGAAAGGAAGTGTCGGTTGAGCAAATTCTGAAGGCCCCTATTATTGCTTGGCCACTGGGCCTATTTGACTGTTGCGGTGTCAGTGACGGCGCTGCTTGTGCCATTGTGACCACTCCCGAGATCGCCAAGACGCTGCGACCCGACCCAGTTTATGTCAAAGCGATGCAAATCGCAGTCACAAGCGGAGAGGAACATGCTTTTACTAACTGGGACGGGGCCCATGTTGAATCAAC
>JAUWMY010000121.1 GCA_030612945.1 Desulfobacteraceae bacterium | reverse complement strand
TCCCCGTTCCAGGGGAGAGTTAACTATGATGATCCCTGATGAGACCATCCTTAGGTTACTCAAGCTTATTTCCACATTTCATGCAATATTCACTGCCCTCGGGTAGATATTTTGTACCGCACTTTTGGCACTCTTTTATATTGGGACCCCACATAAATTCAACACTCCCTCCTGAAGCGGCCAATTTCCTTATTTTCATATAATCAGTAGGTCTTTTTTCAACAAAAGAAGTCATTCCCTCATGCGCTTCCATACTGTTGAAATGAACTGTAAGCCAATCCATCCCATGAGTTATATTCTGCATGGCTATATCTTTCCATACATTCAAATGTTTCAACGTTGCCCGTGTACAGTCTGTAAATTTATTTTTTAATTTCTCGCACATCTCAGCAACGGCATTATCCAGTTCCGCATAAGGAACTACCTTGTTAATCCAACCCCACTCAAGTGCAGTTTTAGCATCAAACGGCTCGCACAGAAGAAGTACCTCTCGAGCTCGACGATCACCGATAAGCATGGGTAAAATCGTACAGGCAGTAACAGCCACTGAACCAACCCTGGTTCCTACCTGACGGAATGTTGCATGCTCAGCAGCAATTGAAAGATCACAGGCAATGTGCCATTCATTTCCTCCACCAACAGCCATCCCATTAATCCTGGCTATGGTAGGCTTACCCAAATGAATTAACGATTTATAGGCATCGTCCCACAACTTTCCCCATTTCAGAAAATCCCTTGGGGTACGGGTGTAATATTTTTGATACTCTTCTACATCTCCCCCGGTACAGAAAGCTTTATCTCCTGCACCTGTAAGAACAAGGACGGCTACTGAATCATCACAAGCAGCGTCCTCTAAGGCTATTCTTATCTCTTTTAGTGCTAATGTGCTATAGGAATTATACACCTCGGGCCTGTTCCATGTAATCGTAGCTACCCAGTCTTTTTTGGTGTAAATAATATCCTTAAATCCATACTCTTCCGCGGGTTTTGGCTGAATCAGTGGTTCTCTCATCTTTTTTCCTCCTTAAAATTAGAATAATGTTTTTAATACTCCAATCTAAAAAGTAATAACTTCTCAGATTCTCCGCCTGAACTACCTATTTCTTTTGTGCCGGTGCCGGATTGCTGTAAATCCCCGACAGCATCCGAGGAATAAATGTCTCTAATTCTCCATAATTGAAGAGACCTTCATTTTCGTAGTGCTTGTAAATGACCCTAATCAGTTGAGGTTCAGAATAAAGGCCGATCTTTCCTGCTTCGGCATGGAAAACTTGCCCATTAATATCAGAAGCCTTGTTCGAGGCCAGATAGACTATCAGTGGAACCACCCCTTCGGGAGGAGGCATGTTTATGCCCTCCTCATATTGGGCCCTGGTAATCAATCCAGCTTCAAACCTTTTCTTCAGGCCAGCCTTGACTGCTTCATTGTCTGTCATCCGCGGGGCAGCGAATGGCGTGAAAGCATTGCACGTCACTCCATACCTACCCATTTCCCGGGCAATAGCCCTGGTCAGGCCCACGATCCCAGCCTTAGCTGCACCATAGTTTACATGACCTATTGTACCCAGCCAGGCAGTGGAGGTATTGTTTATAATCCTTCCCCAGTTTTGGTCCCTCATATAACCGCAAGCAAATTTGGAGCAATTAAAGGCTCCTTTAAGCAAGGAATTGACGCACAGGTTCCATTCCTCTTCACCCATATTCCAGATCATCTTTGGGGCATCGGCACCTGCGTTGTTTACCAGAATGTCAATCCTACCAAAATTGGAGACAGCCGCCTCAATTATCTTTTCGGCATCTTGAAAGGTTGATACATCGGCAAAGACCGGAATTGCGTCACCACCGGCTTTTTTGATATCCTCGGCTGTCACACCCGCATCCCCACCCGCAGTGCCCGGTTTTCGGCTATTTGTTATCACCTTTGCCCCCTCAGCAGCAAAAGCCACGGCTATAGCCTTCCCGATGCCCTGGCCTGATCCCGTGACCACTGCCACTTTACCTTTTAGTAGGCTTCTCACTGTACTCATCTTTCCTATCTCCTTTTTTAATAATTGTTTACTCAATCTATTATCAAACCATTCGATTCAAGCTTCGTGAAAACTGGGTATATTTGTTCCTCATCAACAATCGCTTCAAAGATTATCTTCCTGCTTCTATCATCTCCTTTAATGGTCGGGCATTGACCACTTCCTGAATAAGACTGCTTTCAGGATCAGGATACGCCACTGAACCATGCTCCTTTGAAGGAAGAATTATGGTTGAAAGATTTGGAGGCATTGAGTTTTCGACCCTCTGGTTTTTGGCCCAGGCCTCAACATCCACACAGCATTTCCCGTCCTCTATGTATTTCTTAACCACTTTGCCTTCAAAGGTGGTTACATCACCCGCCTGATTAAATACCCTCAGGTCCCCACTCATTTTCCATAGAAAACCATCATCTCCCATCCAGTTGGTAAAGAAATTACACAACCAGCTCATCCTCTGGTGCCCGTAATCATACGCCCTTTCCACACCAATGGTGCGGGCAAAAGCGTCAAATATGTGAACAAGCTCGGGAACATCGGCCTCGCCAGTCTCTTCCACAAACTCAAGTGCACTGGGATGCCTTTTCTCATAGTCGTATTCAATTTTGTGGGCCCTGAAAAAAGGACTGCCCGCACCCATGAGCCAGCCAATCATATCCCTGACGGTCAAGGGGCCCTTGATCATCGGAACGAGTTTGTCGCCCACGTTTACATCTTCCCAGTAACGGGGCTCCACACCTCTGACTTCCTCATTTTCATACATGTCAAGCATCTTTTTCCAGTCTTCACGGCTGTAAACAGGTTTAGGAGTATGGCGATATTTTCCTGCTCCCCCTGCTTCAGACCTCCCTGTGGTAACAGTGTGCTGGAGTTCTTTGCCTACAATTTCTTCCTTTTGATTGACATAAACAACGTCAGTATAACCTATGTAGATATTCTGACCTCCAGCCATTTTCCCTTTCTTCTCCACATTCTCTCGGAGAATACAAACGGCCTTGAATCTATCTCCTACAAATATAGGCCTGTACCATTCCCAGTTTCCACCGCTATACCAGGCATGTACTCCGGCTGCCAGAGACCCCATAGGTACCCAGTGGATGCTATACAGATAACAGGGAGGGGCAATAATAGACCCATACTTGGTTTTTTTTGCATATTCTTCGTTGCACCATAAGGGGTTGTCATCTCCCATGCCATGGGCAAAATGCAATATGCCGTCTTTTGTCGCCTCACTATTGAAGTAAACCTTATCAGCGAGAAAAGGCTTATTTTCCCTTGATTTTCTCCTATCTATTTTGTCTTTGGTATACCCTTCGTGTTCCGGCACCCCTGTCCCTTCTTGGACTCTCAGACGTGGATGCTCCAACTTTTTCTCGGTATTTGACATTTTATCCTCATAATTTATTTTGTTAGCCTGTCAGCCAATCTTAGGGGTAACCCTAATTTTCAGCTTCTCCTTTCTCTTTGCCACACCTCCTCACATCACTATCAAATCCTCTCTCTTTCCTTCTCTTATACTCACCAACCCCTCCTCACAAATCCGAAAGTGAGGGATAGCAGCACAAGTGAGGGTGGTGAGAGTGAGGTGGGGATCCGCAAAGGAACACCCCAACTCCTTTAGCCTTTTCTTTATTTCCTCCAGCCTCGCCGCCACAAATCCCACCGGCCGAATTGAAACGAGACCCCATACTTCCAGCGGCAATTCCGCTTGGACCTTTCCTCCTGCATAAACAACTACCCCTCCTTGCAATTCCACAATCCTGTTCACGGCCTCTGCCATGTCCTCACCGCTGACACCGACCACCACAATATCAGATGAATCCCAGGCGCCTGTGCTTGCGAAGGCGCCCGATTTCATCCCAAATCCTCTTACGAGACCTACAAAGATCTTTCCCTGATTATTCGCCCTCTCTATTGCCGCAACTTTGAGGATATCACGACTTACATCAGATCTTATCTGCCCACCAGAGACAACAAGCTCTACCTGAGACTCCCTGGTAACAAGGTCAGTAACCTGGTCAATAACCCTCACCCGGGTGCGTGACACAGCTTTTCCTACAGGAATAGAAAAATCAGCGGCTGAGAGTTTTCTCGGAAGACGAACAGTGTTGAGGCTCGCCTCTGAAAAAGCGTGTTTCCTCGGCGATACCAACAACTCCCCATTACGCGCGATAACCTTCCCATTGCTTATTACAAGTTCGGCCTCTATCTTGCTTAACTCGGGTATTATCAATATATCGGCATATCTTCCCGGGGCAATGCCACCAATTATATTGTCAAGAGAGAAGTGTTCAGCCACATTCAGGGTGGTCATCTGGATGGCCGTTACCGGATCAAATCCTAAATTGATTGCTTTTTGGACAATATACTCCATATAGCCCTTTGCTAAGAGATCATTCGGTACCATCCCATCTGAGACCAAAATCATCCGCCTGAGATCAATGCCTTCATCTTTGATCTTTAAAATGGTCTCCAGGTCCCTCCTTACGCTCCCTTCCCGCACCATCACATAGATTCCCAGCCTCAACCTGTCAAGCGCATCTTCCTCGCTTATGGATTCATGACAGGAGGATACGCCTGATGCTATGTAAGCGGCGAGTTTGTTTCCTTTAGCCCCTGCGGAATGGCCCTCTATTGCCTTGCCGGAACATAAGGTTTCGTAAAAAAGGGGAACAACCCTGTCAGTTTCCTGGATGAGGGCCTGCCAGTAGGTCTCCCCCAACCCCAAAATGTCGTCTCTCAACAGCAGTTTCCGAAGCATCTCCCTTTCGGGGCCTGCGGCCTGGGTCATCTGGCTGATGGACACCATTGAAGGCGCTGTTGCAAACATCTTGATGGGCTGGTCCTTAATCGATTCCAACATCTCAAGGATACCTTCATGACCCATAATCGGAAAGACCTCCATAGTCTCAGTAATGATAGTGGTGGTCCCCCCGGCCATGGCATGCTTCAAAAATTCGTCAATGCTGAAAAACCAGCATAGATGTGTATGGCCATCAATTAATCCAGGAATTAACACTCTTCTCTCGCCATCAATAACCTCTGTTTCCGGTCCAATGGTGTGGTCTGCTTCACTTCCTAAATAGGCTATTCGATCTCCCTTGATAACAACGGACCAATTCTTTAGTAATTCGCCCGTATAAACATTGAGCACATCTCCATTTGTGATGACCAAATCGGCTTTTTCTTCTCCAAGAGCAACATTGATCAATCCCTTGATTTTATCTGGCCCATTGTAATTCCTCCATGTTATTGAACTATTTTTTTCCATACCGAATCTTCTTTACATCATCACTAAATCACTAATGTCCTCCAACTTTTCCAATTCATTTCATAGCAGAAAGGGTAACATCCTGGATAGATCAGATATAACAGCATTTCGGATTCCTCATGTTGATTCAGTGACTCCGGTATACGCCTCTGTGACACCAGGCTCATTTACAACCTTCTCCGGCGCTCCATCAGCGATCTTGCGTCCATAATTGAAACAAGCCAAATGATCGGCTATCTCGGTAACCATCCTTAGATCATGTTCAACCCAAATTATTGGTATATGTTTCACGTAAAGTATTCGCAATAAAAAGCGGGCAAGATCTTCCTTTTCATCCCGGTTAAGGCCTGAACCTACCTCGTCCAGAAGGAGTATCTTAGGCTCCATGGCAAGGGCTCTACTTAATCCCACAAGCTTCTGTATACCAAAGGAAAGGGCGCCTACTTTCGCCTTTCGATATGGATATAACTCCAGGAAATCAATAATCTCCTCGGCCTCCTCTCTCGCTTTTACCTCTTCTTTTTTACCAAATCCCCAGTATAAACCGCTTGAGAAGATGCCAGTTTTCATTTTAATATGTCTCCCCACAAGGGTGTTCTCAATAACACTCATATCACGAAACAATTCTATCTGTTGAAAACTGCGTCCAATTCCCAATCGGGCCAATTTATCGGGAGAGAACCCCGTTACGTCATGTTCCTCAAAATAGATTCGGCCTTTCTGAGGGATATAGATTCCACATAGACAATTCAGGAAAACTGTCTTCCCGGCACCATTTGGGCCAATCAGGCCCAAAATCTCATCAGATTTGACACTCAGGCTGACATGTGTTAATGCCTGAATCCCCCCAAAACTAACACTAATATCTTTAGCCTCTAATATAATATTATCACTCATACTAACCCCACCATCGGCGGCTTCTGCGGTACTGTTTAACATCACGATAGGTTTTTTCTTTATCGTCTCGAATTCCAAGGTAGAACTCACGTACATCTTCATGACTTAGAAGCTTTTCAGGGGAACCATCAAAGACAATTCGCCCACTTTCCATCACCGCTGCATAGTCAGCAATATTCAATGCAACCACTGCATTTTGCTCAACTACCAGAATAGTTAAACCAAAATCCTTCTTCATCTGCAAAAGGGACTTTACCAGAGTGTTTATCACCAAAGGGGCAAGACCCATGGAAAGCTCATCTATCAGTAAGAGCTTGGGGGAGCAGAGAAGGGCCTGACCCATAGCCAGCATCTGCCTTTCCCCTCCACTCAGGAAACCGGATAGGGAGTCTTTACGTTCATATAGAGGTGGGAAATATTCGTATATTCTATCTACAGATTCTTTACTACTTAGGGTTCGCCCACCAAAAATTACCAGATTCTCTTGAGTGGAGAGTGTTTCAAATATCTTGTTACGCTCCGGAACCAGAACGATCCCCTTTCGGGTAATTTTATGGGGTGGAAGGCTCCCGATTTTTTCTCCTTGAAACTTAATCTCCCCATCAGTAATCTTAGCATTATCAATACCCAAAAACCCTGATATAGCTCTCAATGTGGTTGTCTTGCCAGCACCATTGGCTCCAATAATTGCAAACAGATTTCCCTCTTTGACCTCAAAAGAGATCCCCTGAATAGCGGTGCTTACATGGTGATAAACAACTTCGAGTTTACTTAGCTTTAACATAGATCTTCACCGTCTCTAATTACAATATCAGTGTTATCGCTTGGTGGTAATCATCAAGGGCCTGTATTTGAATGGCCAAAGCTCAAAAAATGTTCTTATCCGTCTCCAAATTTCTGCTAATCCCAATGGCTCAATCAACAAAAAAATAACAATTAGCAGGCCAAAAATACCAGACTCGAGGGCGTAAAAAAAGTCTTTCAGCA
>JAUWMY010000532.1 GCA_030612945.1 Desulfobacteraceae bacterium | reverse complement strand
AGAAGCAATTTGGCAATGACAAGGAAAACTTGATTATGATTCTTCAGGCGATACAACGGCGATACAATTACATCCCCGGACCCGCCATCGAATATCTCGCTGAAAAACTGGACGTTCCTCTTAGCCAGATTTACGGTGTTGGGACCTTTTACAGTACCTTCAGTCTCGAACCGAGAGGTAAAAATATCATTTCTATCTGCCTCGGTACTGCATGTCATGTCAGAGGCGCAGAAAAAGTGCTGGAAAGAGTCACAGAAAACCTGTCAATCAGGGCCGGGCAGACAACACAGGATGGCCAATTTACCCTTGAATCGGTGCGTTGTATTGGCTGCTGCAGCCTTGGCCCGGTTGTCAAAATTAATGAGGCCATTCATGGGCTGATAACTGCTGATAAAGTGGGAAAAATCTTAAGCCAATATAAAAGAGAGGAAAAATCGAGGCAGAAACCATGAAAATACAGTCTTTTAAAGACTTAGAGAAGATTAGCCAGGAATATCGTAAAAAACTGTATTACCCTGATTTTACGAAAGTAAACATAGGTATGGCCTCATGCGGCATAGCGGCAGGCGCCAGGGCATCATATGATAAAGCTATTAAAGCGTTCCCCGCGAGTAATGGCGTTCGAATCTGGCAAACGGGATGCATCGGTTTTTGCCAGGAAGAGCCGTTGGTCGAAATACTCGAGGAAGGGAAACCAAGGGTTGTTTATAAACATGTTACTGAAGATAAGATTTGTGATGTCATTAAAGGTTACATGGATGACAATTTTGACAAGAAGCTGATTCTTGGTCAAATGCGTGATCCCAGATGTTTATTGGAGGAAAACGTCGAAAACCCTGTCCATACGGTGGAGCCTTTAGACGGGATTCCTTTCCTCGAAGACATCCCCTTTTATAATAGACAAATAAAAATCGCCTTGCGCAATTGCGGCTATATTGATCCAGACAGTATTGAAGAATACATGGCAAGGAATGGGTATTTTGCTTTTTTTAAGGCCCTTTTTAAGATGCAGCCGGAAAAGATCATCAACATCATAAAGGAATCGGGGCTCAGGGGTCGTGGGGGCGGAGGCTTTCCAACCGGGGTTAAATGGGAGACTTGCGCAAAACATGATGGTGAGCGATATGTCATCTGTAATGCTGATGAAGGAGATCCGGGCGCTTACATGGACAGGAGCATTCTGGAAGGAGATCCTCACAGCATTCTTGAGGGCATGTTAATTGCCGGACTGGCAATTGGCTCCCATCAGGGTTTCGTTTATGTTCGCAATGAATACCCCCTGGCAGTAAAGCGCCTGATAAGGGCAGTCAAACAGGCAACAGACTACGGATTGCTTGGAGAGAATGTGGCCGGTTCTGATTTTTCTTTTAATATCAAGATTTCCACAGGAGCAGGCGCTTTTGTTTGTGGCGAGTCGACAGCCTTAATGGCTTCTCTGGAGGGAAAAGTGGGCAGGCCTCGGGCCAAATACGTGCACACTGTTGAGAAGGGTTTCAGAGATAGTCCTTCAAACCTGAATAATGTAGAAACCTTTGCAAACGTCCCTGCCATTATCTTAAAAGGTGCCCAATGGTTAGCCGACATGGGGACTGCCCGCAGCAAAGGGACCAAGGTCTTCAGCCTTGTAGGAAAAGTAAATAATACAGGCCTTGTGGAAGTTCCCATGGGGATTTCTCTCAAAGACATTGTTTTCAACATCGGAAATGGTGTTCCCAAAAAGAAAAAATTCAAGGCCGTCCAAACGGGCGGTCCATCAGGAGGCTGCATTCCGGAAAGCCTCCTCGACCTCCCTGTAGATTACCAGAAGCTTGCCGAAGTTGGTTCCATCATGGGATCAGGCGGGATGATCGTGATGGATGAAGATACCTGCATGGTGGATCTTGCCCGCTATTTTCTGGATTTCCTCAAAGAAGAATCCTGCGGTCAATGCAATCCCTGCCGTGAAGGTATCAAGCGAATGCTGGAGATTTTGACCGATATCTGTGAAGGCAATGGTAAAGAGGGAGATATCGAACTTCTTGAAGAACTGGGAGCCATGATCCAAAATTTTTCACTTTGCGGACTGGGGACCTCTGCCCCCAACCCGGTGCTCACAACCATACGCTATTTCCGTGACGAGTACGAGGCCCATATTAAAGACAAGAAATGCCCGGCAGGGGTA
>JAUWMY010000565.1 GCA_030612945.1 Desulfobacteraceae bacterium | reverse complement strand
GTCCTTTGCGACCAGGAAGGTTGTTTCGGAAAAAAAGAAGATCAGGCTAAAGTCGGCCACTGCTTCACTTTTGGCAGTATAGGTTGTTGAACCAGTCTCAACATCAATAGTTCCATTGATAACCATAGGGATTCGGGTCTTTGGAGTAACTGTAAAGGGCTTGATCTGTATCTTTTTGCCAAAGCGATTGCTCAAATGCCCGGCTAATAGATTGGCCATATCAACAGAAAAGCCGACGTGTTTTCCAACTTTTGGGTCCATGAAGGCGAATGGAATCGAGCCTTCCCTGAAGCCGACCTTCAAAATGCCTTTCTTCTCAATACTGTCCATTATTTCGTCAGCCATGGCCGGTACGGCCAGGAGACTCATTGCCATAATGACTGCCACCCCGATACCTAATAACTTTTTCATCACATCCTCCTTTGTTGTTTTGTTAAAAGCAAAGCCAACCGCCTACAAGCAGTATAGCACACCATGAATCCACTATTATTCAGAAACCTCGTTAAGTGGTTAAGTAGTTGAGTGGTTAAGTAGTTGTTCTCGTTTGTTTTTGTACAGTTTGCATGAAAATTAGACACTCGTAGAATTCAGGAATTGAAATATGAATCTTTTCCTTATCTTAATCCCTCAATCCCTCAATCCCTAAATTCCTAAATCCATGTAAAAAGGACTTTTTACATGGGCATTAATAGCTATCTCATAAAATTGTCAAGATAGGCATAAAGTGCCGGGGAACCTCCTGTATGTAAAAAGAGCACATTCTCATCCTTATTGAAAAAATCTTTGCGCGCCAGGTCAATGAGTCCTGCCATGGCTTTGCCGGTATAAACGGGATCTAAGAGAATCGCTTCAGTTCTTGCCACCATCTTGACAGCCTCAGTCATCTCAGGGCTGGGAAGCGAATATCCCGGTCCCACATACTCGCCGAAACACAGCACTGCGTCACGGGGGATTTTCCCTTTGATTCCCACATAATCTGCTGTTCTCCGGACAAGGTCATAGACAATCTCTTCCTGAGCCTCTTTAGGGCGGCTGACGTTGATTCCAACTACAGGAACATTGCGGTTGGTTCCGTAGAAACCTGTCAACAGGCCGGAATGTGTTCCGGCACTGCCGCTGGCACAGACCACACGGTCTATTTTCAATCCCATCTCGAAAGTCTGGCTTATAATTTCCTGGGCGCATGATACGTATCCCAACGCTCCGATAGGATTGGACGCCCCGCCCGGAATGATGTAGGCCTTACGTCCCTCTTCTGCCACTTCCTCGGCAACAACCTGCATCTCCTGCATCATGTCAGAGCCTCCCGGCACGACCTTGATCCTTTCCACCCCCATAAGCTGGAACAGAAAATTGTTTCCACTCGCTCTGGGATCATAACTGCCTGGCACTCGTTCTTCCAGAACCAGCCTGCATTTCAATCCCTCTTTAACCGCTGCTGACAATGTCAGACGGCAATGATTAGACTGAACAGCGCCGCAGGTAATGAGAGTATCAGCTCCTTTGGTTAGAGC
>JAUWMY010000264.1 GCA_030612945.1 Desulfobacteraceae bacterium | reverse complement strand
TCTATGAGGGTAGTTCGAAATCCGGCCTTTGCCAGATCGTGTGCCGCTGTCAGTCCGGCGGGACCGGATCCGATGACAGCGATTCGCGGTCCTTTGGGACTGGGGACGCCTGCATTTTTAAGTGTCTTACCTTTCTTTTTCGCTTCATCTGTGGCAAACCGCTTTAAAGCACATATGGCAACAGGATCGTCGGTCTCCTGACGCCGACACGCGGTTTCGCAGGGATGATGGCATACCCGCCCGCATATCCCGGGGAGAGGGTTTTTGTCCAGGATGAGTTCGTATGCCTCATCAAATCTTCCCTGTCCAATCAGGGCCACATAACCCTGCGGATTCATGTCAATGGGACAGGCCAATCTACAGGGGGCCGTTTCCCGCTTATCAATTGCAATAGTAGTGGGGGTTATCAACTCGAATATGGGTTTGCGCCCATTTGGAAGGTCAACGGGACATGAGGAAAGACATTTCTGGCAATCCACGCACAAATCAGGGAGAACCCACCGGGGCCTTTGGGACAGCTCTACCTCGACTCCTTTTCTGTTCTCCTTAATGCTGCCTGCTTCCGTTTCCGTGAACAGCTCTATAAGAGGATGATAGGAGATCTGAGTGCGGAGATAATGATTCCAGCGTTTGCCCTTGTCGCTCCAACCTCCGGGTGGGCTGGCGATTTCCATGTTCCTGTCGATTAAGGTAACTTTTCTACCCAGGCGGGCCAGGGTAAGGGCTGCTTGGAGTCCCTGGGGTGTAGCTCCTACGACAAGGGTGCCTTTATTGGAAGTCATACCGTAATAGTTAACCCATATAAAACATTTTAGACAGGATTACAGGATAAACAAGATTTTTTATATAAATAAAGTAGACTAATAGTAAATCTTCTCAAAAACGTAACATCTCAATAAATATGAGCATTCCGACAGCCTCCCCCTTTTGCAAAGGGGGATTGAGGGGGATTTTTTTGATATAGCCCGGACTTATTGAGAACTTGCTCAAAAACAGGATATGTACTTTGATTTACAAGATTAAAACAATCTCCCGCTGTAAGCGGGATTAATCCTGTCAAAAAAAACAACTAAACTTCTACGTCATACCAGGCTATTTCCCACTTGCTATCATATCCAATCCGTATTGATAGCCTTTTTCCATACCGGACAGGTTCTTCTCTTCGGTTCCCTTTGGCACTGAGGAGGCGACCGCCTTTTTGAGCGCATCGCGAGAGACCAATTGTGTAATGGCGATCACAAAACTCAACATAATGATGTTTGCCATCATCTTTACCCCCATCTCCTCGGCGAAAGCCGTGGCTGGTATGGAATAGATTTTTATATCCTTCGGAGTACTCTTCGGATCGATTTTAACAAGGCGCGAGTCCGTAAAAAGATCGCCCCCTTTGATCAATTTCGGGACATTTATATCGAATCCCTCCTGGGACATACACACCAAAACCTGGGGATCCTCCACATAAGGATACTCGATGGTATCCGTGGCGATCACTACCTGTGCAGCGCAAGCGCCACCACGGGCCTCGGGGCCGTAAGACTGTATGAGGGTAGCATTTTTTTTCTCGAAAATGGTTGCAGCTTTACCAAGGATATTCCCGGACAGGATAATCCCCTGGCCTCCGAATCCCGTAATTATGATCTCCTTGTATTCGCTTTTAGTGGCCATCATCCCTCCTAACAAAAACGGGCCTAAATCAAACAGGTTTCAAAATCTTATGTCAACTACCACCCCTAAAAGGGGAGGCTTGAATTGTAACCCTAAAAGGGTCCAAATATGCAAATAAATTGAATTCAAATGACAAATGTCAAAGCCCAAATTTCAAATGAATGCCAAATGACAAATGCTAAAAAATATATGTGAACCCATTAATTCAAACGCAGCCTACACTGGTGAAGATACACAATGGGAAAAAGATAAATAACTGATCGTTTTGGAAAACATTTTGACATTGGGGTTTTGGATTTGATTTGACATTTGGATTTTGTCATTTGAACTTTATTCCATAAGGCATCACAAATCACTATCTAACGCATAGCAGAGCTGGGACCACCCCGCTACTGCGGGATGGTTTAAGGGTCTAATTAACTGTTGGATGCCACTTTTTTTTGGGGCCACATTGTCCCTTTAAGCTGGGACACAGTAGAAAGCCCCTCCAAAAAGGTGGGACGTTGAATGTCAACGAACTTTCCAAGTACCATTTTCTTTCCCTCTTCTATCACCGTTTCATCGGGGTGCACGCCGTTTCTGATCACGCTGTTTTTATTGTACAGTTTAGTCATTTCAAGTGCGCTGCCCAGACGATTACGCCGTCCAAAAGCCGTAGGACATGGAGCGATGACCTCCACGAAGGAAAAACCTGGCTTTATCAGGGCCTCGTGAAAGGATTGCGCAAGTCTCCTTACGTCTACGGACAGCCAACGGGCTACATACACAGCCCCGCAAGCCGCAGCCACAGAAGGAAGATTCAAAGGAATTTCTGTATTCCCATTAGGGGTGGTAGTAGTTATCGCACCTGTCGGTGTGTTGGCCGAAACCTGCCCCCCGGTCATTCCATAATTCATGTTGTTCACACAGAAAATGGTGATATCGATATTCCTTCGGGCCGCGTGCATGAAGTGATTACCCCCTATTGAGAAGAGATCTCCATCGCCGCTGAATACAAAGACATTCAACTCGGGTTTGGCTAATTTCAGCCCTGTTGCAAAGGGGATAGCTCGACCATGGGTCGTGTGAAAGGAATCGAGGTTAAGATATCCGGCCACCCTGCCGGTGCACCCAATACCGGAGACAATGGCGAGTCGATCATAATCGGTTCCCATTTTCTTCAGAGTAGTAATAGCGGCCGAAACGGCACTTCCAATGCCGCAACCCGGGCACCATATATGCGGCATGCGGGCTTCCCTTAGAAGCTCATCCTTTGGATGCCTGTGCGTTTCAACCTTGGCTTTTTGTTTCATTTTTTTGTCCTTTTGCTTCCGAGCATACGTAAGGTCTCTTTTACGCCCTCAACGACCTGCTGTGGGGTATGGATTCCTCCACCAGCATGGGAAATCAGGTGCGTAAGAGCCTGGCCGGATGAGCACCTTTCCACTTCCAGGGAAATCTGCCCGAAGTTCACTTCGGGCACTACAAAGGCCTCCACCTTTTTTGCCAATTTCCTAATCAGATCCTCGGCAAATGGCCAGACCGTATTTAGTTTCAAAAGGCCCACATTTATCCCATCCTCTCGCAGGCCGCGCATTGCCCTGAGAGCCGGCCTGACAGAAGATCCGTAAGTCACGATTACAATCTCGGCCCCATCAAGAAAGTAGTCCTCATAATCCAAAATTTGATCTCTGTTCTTCCGGACCTTTTGGATCAGGCGTGTCATCATCGTTTCCTGCGTCTTGGCATCCATTCCAGGATACCCTCTTTCATCATGGGTAAGCCCCGTAACGTGAATCTTATATCCATCCCCTGCGTCAGGGAGAACCGGGATAAAAGAGCTGTCTGTTTTGTAGGGAAGATAGGTCTCAGGGGACCCCGTTGGCTTTTTTCGATTAACCACCACAATCTCTTCGGCGGGGGGGATGGTAACACGCTCCAGAGTATGTCCCACAACCTCATCAGCCATTACCAGAACCGGCATGCGAAAGGTCTCCGCAAGATTGAATGCCCTGATCGTAAAATTGAACATCTCTTGAGGGGAGCTCGGGCTAATGGCGATAATTTCATAATGACCGTGTGAGCCCCAGCGGGCCTGCATCATATCCCCCTGGCTGCACAGGGTCGGAAGGCCGGTCGAAGGCCCTCCTCTCTGGACGTTTACAATGACGCAGGGTGTCTCGGTGACTAAACCAAGGCCGATATTTTCCATCATCAGGCTAAAACCCGGTCCTGAGGTAGATGTCATGGCCTTTGCCCCTCCCCAGGCGGCACCGAGCACAGCCGCAATGGAGGCTATCTCGTCTTCCATCTGAATGAAGATACCTCCCACAGCAGGAAGCCGTCTCGCCATTGTCTCCGCGACCTCGGTGGCCGGTGTTATCGGATAGCCCCCGAAAAAGCGGCACCCCACAGCCAAGGCCCCCTCGGCACAGGCCTCATCACCATTAATAAAATGCTCTCCTGTTAAAACAGCCTCAGATGTCAATTTTTGTTCCTCACATTTTACGCTGAATTCTCACAAAAAATTGCGAATTCCGGGCACACCTCTTCACAGAAATGGCAACCTACACAGTCCATCGGTTCTGCAACGAAAGGCGGGTGATATCCCTTTCTGTTGAACTCATCGGACATCTTTAAAACATTGCGTGGGCAGAATTCCACGCAGAGGCCACATCCTTTGCATCGGTTCTCAATAATATAAATAATGGCCGGTGGCGCCAGTTTTTCTTCCCAATCAAGGGGTTTTCTCCACATCTTCATGGACATGACCCTATTCCTTGAACCTCTTTTTTTGTATCATCCCAACAATTCCGGGCATTCCGACTCATTCCCTCTTTTGCAAAGGGACGAATCTTAGCCTCCCCCTTTGAAAAGGGGGATTTTTATATGTAATAAGCCACTTAATAGAGCTGCTTGTCAATTACTTTTTTGGTTATAACCGTGAGTGAGCGATGCTCAATCAAGTGGTATTGGGTATTTGCAATCAGGTATTGGTTTCATTGCAACTGCTCAATATGCTGGGGCAACATAAAAGGCTCACGCCTAAATTCCTAACCCGGAGTTTACCCGTAAGGGTTTTAT
>JAUWMY010000535.1 GCA_030612945.1 Desulfobacteraceae bacterium | reverse complement strand
GACCCGTTTCGGACCAATGGCACATGCCCGGCTTGGCATTGCGGAAGAAAATTCAGGAAAACTGGTGAGCCTTATCCGGCAGGAAGGTAAAAAGCTTGCTGAAAAAAATAATCTGGAGTTGCTTCTTACAGCTGGGCCTCCAGGGATAGGTTGCCCGGTCATTGCATCCCTCGGTGGGGCCACGGCAGTGCTCATCGTGACCGAGCCAACGGTTTCCGGCAGGCATGATATGGAACGTGTGGCCGAGTTAGCAGCATTTTTTAAGATTCCTGCAATGATGTGTGTCAATAAATTTGATCTCAATCCCAGTGCAGGAGAAGCCATTGAGGCCTTTGCAAGAGAAAGAGACATAAGTGTGATAGGGAGGGTCCCTTTTGATCCTGTTTTCACTAAAGCGATGGTTCAGGGCAAGACCATTGTGGAATTTGACGGCCAGTCTGAAGGTTGTGTGGCGGTCAAGAGTATATGGGAAACCGTGGCACAACGTCTTGAGATATGAAACAAAAGCTAAACACTTGAAAGGAGGTAAATAAAATGCCAAGAGGAGACGGAACAGGACCAGGAGGTCAGGGACCTGGAACAGGTAGAGGCATGGGTAGAGGCGGCGGTGGCCAGGGCCGGGGAGGAGGAGGCCGGGGCCTTGGAGGTGGTTCTGCGGCAGGACCGGGCGGTTACTGTGTTTGCCCCAAATGTGGTGAGAGAGCAACCCATCAAGTGGGGACCCCCTGTTATGAACAGCAATGCCCAAAGTGTGGCGCCACCATGACACGGGAATAGCAGCGAGGCGATTGAGAAATATTCCAACGATAGGTATGCGCGGTAAGAGCAACTTCTCAATAAGAGCGGGTGGAGTTTATCCGTAAGGATTTTATAAAAGGCTTACGCCTAAACTCCGAAAGGCTATAAAGCCATCATCATTCGGCCAAGGCCTATATCCTGTTTTTTATGCTCTTATTGAGAAGTTACCGGTAAGAGGCGTAACTGATGGTAGTATTAGGTGTCTTCAAACATGCTTTAATGATCAGTTTTTTCGTGTTTGTGATGATGCTTTTGGTCGATTTTATCGAAATGGCCAGTAAGGGACGTATGTCGGGCATCATCAAAGGAGGCCTTTGGAAACAATATACACTGGCGTCTTTTTTGGGCTCTTCCCCTGGTTGTCTGGGCGCTTTCATGAACGTAAGTCTTTATGTCCACGGCATGATCTCTTTTGGCGCTATCGTGGGTGGGATGATAGCCACATCCGGAGATGAGGCGTTTGTGATGCTTGCGCAGTTCCCGGGTACAGCTCTGGCCCTTTTCGGACTGCTGTTTGTGCTCGGAATAGTTTTTGCCTGGATAAGCGATAGGATTATCCCTCATCTTGGGTTTACCCCTTGCGAATCATGCATTGATGCCCATTGTGAAGAATGCCTGCCCGGTACAGGTAAGCAGGAGAGTATAAGTGATGTTTTTCTCCCCGCAAATCTCATTAAAAATTTTCAGTCTCTTTCCTTCACCCGGTCCCTTCTCCTTGTGCTTATAGTCTCAATCCCGGTTTTAATAACAACGGGAACTCTCGGCCCGTCCATCTGGGACTGGAAACGCGTTACCTTTATATGTCTTTCACTGGGCACATTGTTCATTATTATGGTTTGTTCCGAACATTATCTTGAATCCCATATCTGGGGCCACATTATAAAGAAGCACCTTTTTCGCGTTTTCTTGTGGAGTTTCGGAGCCCTTCTTTTTGTGCATTGGGGCCTGGCCTTCTGGGACCTGAATACCTTTATTCATGAACATATGCTGTGGGTATTGCTGATCGGAGCCCTAATAGGCATCATTCCGGAATCAGGACCCCATCTCATATTTGTGATGATGTATGCACAGGGACTTATACCCTTTTCCGTGCTATTAACAACCTCGTTCGTACAGGATGGTCACGGCATGCTCCCCCTTCTTTCCTATAGCCTTAAGGATTCTGTGCTTATTAAGGTTTTCAATCTTACTTTTGGACTTGCCGTTGGGAGTATGTTTTTTGCATTGGGTTTCTGATAACTGAAAAGGAGGTCAACCATGGAAAGAATGTTTAGTGGATTTAGTTTAGGTAAGCTGGAGCTTGTCAATCGATTTGTCCTTCCGCCGATCAA
>JAUWMY010000307.1 GCA_030612945.1 Desulfobacteraceae bacterium | reverse complement strand
AAAACCCCTACGCGCTTTGGACGACCGGCCTGCTCCTGGTAGATGGCAAAGAGCAGGCAGCACATGATAAAAACCACGACAGGGTGCATATAAGGGGCCCAGGCCTCTTTAACGTCGCCGATTCCCATGATCACCAATAATACGGCAATACAGATTGCCGTGATCTCAAGAGGGATGGGTTCCAGCACAAAGAGAAAAACCAGTACCGCCAGGATAGCCAGGAACCTCTTGGCCTTTGGAGAAAGGCCATCAACGTAATCTACTTTGAGTCCGGTCATTTTCAATTCCGCGGCTTTTTCTTGCAGAAATGCTGCGGTAGACTCCTGGCCCCCAGGATTTTTTGCCTCCACTATATACTCTGCGCTCTGGTCCTTTTCGGTGGGAACCAAGGTGAAGTGCTGATTGATATGCTGAAAGAATGCGTGGTTGTCATCACCGGTTATCGCAAATTTCGTTCCTTCCGGTCTTGGTAAGAGAAGAACAATCGCCCCAAGCGCAAATGCGATGGCAAGCTGGAATCCCGTGGTTCTGAAAAGCGTTTTCACTCCTTTTTCCTCCTTACTTCTTGCTGTTTAGTCCCTATTTCGTTCCTGGTAAGCCTCCCTGATTTTGGCCAAAAGCTCTTCAAGCTCACATGGCTTTGTAAGATAATCGAAGGCGCCGAATTCAATACCTTCTCTGGCGGCCTGCTCCGAGCCATGGCCCGTGAGCATTATGACCACCATCTTCGGGTCCATTTTCTTAAATATCTTGAGGACCTCGATTCCATCCATCTCCTCCATTTTTAGATCCAGAACAGCCACATCAAAATCCTGTTTGCGAAGTCTCTGGATGGCCTCGGTGCCGGTGTAGGCAGAAGTTACCTCCATATTTCTTCTACTTAGCCTTTTGGCGAGGATATTTACAAACCCCACCTCATCATCCACGATAAGAAGCCTTATAGGATCTGTCTGAACGCTTTCCTTTACGGACATGCCTTTTCCCCTAAGCGCGGCGTGAGGTGATCTCCTTCATGCGCGCCTCGATGATCTTATCCTCATGCTGCCTCTTTTTGGCGGCAGCTTCTTTCACCTTGGAAATGAGCTGATCCATTTCGCAGGGCTTCATCAGGTAATCAAAGGCTCCCATTTTCATTCCTTCAATTCCCGATTCAACTGTTGCGTGGCCGGTGAGCATGATAACTTCCACTAAGGGATATCTTCGCTTGATCTCCCTCAGGGTTTCATTGCCATCCATACCCGGCATCTTGACATCGAGGATAACAACTTCAACACTCCGATCTTCCTCAAGTTTATCTAAGGCCTCCTGTCCATTAAAGGCGGAGGTAATGCGGAGGTCCCTTTTGGTCAGACGCTTTGTCATGGTTTCCACAAAAGGGACCTCGTCATCCACCAGAAGCACGTTTGCTAAGGGCATATGCTATTCTCCTTTTCTAAAAGATTTTAAAGTGTTCCCTGCGACACTAGCCGTCTATATAGGCCAAGATCTTAAATTTTGAGCCGAGTTTTAATATATTGTGGTGCAAATAATGTAAAGATACTGGATACTGGTTTCTGGATACTTGTTGTAGCGAAGCGGAAATCCCGTCTTTAGCGGGGATGAAATAAAGAATTTTATCACTTTTTTAATCTTTCGAAAATGACCGTACAACAAATTGATAATATTTCCAGGAGCTGTAAAAGGAAAGTCTTTATCCTCGCTGAAGACGGGATCTTCGACCAGCATCTCTACGCCTCCCCGGCCCGAACCGGCCCGGGACGGGCAAGCAAAAAATTTGATAAACGCACACAAACTCGTCGGTTTGAGGCCTTGGCTTCGCTAGTTAGTATCCGTTTCTTCGACCGATTCTTCTTGAGATTCATCCTGTTTTGGAAGAGGTATCAGGACACGGAAAGTTGTCCCCACTCCCATTACGCTGTGAACGTCTATTTCCCCTCCCATTTTCTTGATAATACCATAACAGATGGATAAACCCAGGCCGGTTCCTTTACCAACCGGTTTAGTGGTAAAAAACGGATCAAATATCCGGGCCAGGTTGGCTTCCGGGATGCCAGGGCCATTATCGGCCACTTGAACAGCGATATGATCTCCTTCCATCAAGGTGGTTACATCTATGACCCCGCCTTTCTTCTCCATGGCATCAAGGGCATTATTGATAAGGTTAAGAAAGACCTGCTGAACCTCTGTCTCGGACACTTGTAACGGGGGCAGTTCTTTTTGAAGGACTGTATTGATGGTCACATTACTATATTTTGCCTTTTGTGAGGAGAGCTCCACAAGTTCCTCGATCAGATCATTTATCTGAACTTCCTGGATTCTTGAGTCGGTTTTCCTTGCAAAATGGAGTAGTTTGTGGGTTATTTCCTTGCACCGTCTTCCCTGGGTTCGAATTTGCTCTAATGCCCTTGTAAATTCATTCAGGTTTTCGCTCTCCTGGAATTCTTCGTCTTCTAAGATATCCTCGATCCAGCCGGCCTCTTCAACCATAATGGCCACAGGATTGTTGATTTCATGTGCTATACCCGCGGCCAGTTCACCTACTGAAGCGAGCTTGCCTGTTTCAACAACCTGCTTGTTCATCATCTGCTTTTCCCGATCTGCCCTGGCAATGCGGTTGACCATCCTTTTTGACAGTATAAATGCCATGGTTATGATGCCGAGACCACCCAAAAGCATAATGATAAGGGCTACTCTCAGGGTTCTTCGGAAATCCGAAAAGGCATCTGATGCCCTCTGCTGGTACACAAGGAGCCAATCACCATTCTTGAGGGAGGCTGCCACGTATATGTTTTTATGCCCGGATGCGGCGGTTCGTTCAACAACGTGAATCTCGTCCTTTGTTGTATTCCGGTCACTGAGAAAATCAATATAAGGTTTTCTGGTGGTTACAATATCGAGAAGCGGCTTTGTCTGGAATTTACCTTCCTTATTCAGGATAAAGGCGAATCCGGTCTCACCAATACGAATGTTTTCCACAAGGCTATTAAATGCCACAAAGTCGATGGTGGCCCTCAATATCCATTTCTCCCCCATCCAATCGTCTCTCACAGCTACTATGAAGTGAGGAAGTCCGCGCAGACCCAGGAAAACGTCGCTTATAAAATACTTGCTTTTCATGGCCTTTTGAAACCAGTCGGCCTGCGAATACAGGGCTTTCCCCAGTTTAAACGGTCCGGCATAAGCGATTTGGATCCCGTTTTCACTTATCACTCCCAGGTCCACAAAGACGAGGCCAAATTCCTTCTGAAGTGATTCCAGTTTGTCCGTCAGGCATGT
The DNA here is from genome assembly GCA_030612945.1 of Desulfobacteraceae bacterium. GTDB lineage: Bacteria > Desulfobacterota > DSM-4660 > Desulfatiglandales > Desulfatiglandaceae > 4484-190-2. The sequence goes on along the minus strand of JAUWMY010000307.1, from coordinate 1,083 downwards.
TTCATCACGCAATTCCTCAAAGGTAAAATTATCTGCCAGAAACCGGATATCCCCCAGTTTTTCCTGTAGGAAACTGTCAATATTTTGTTTGTGCTTCTGAACTAACTCTTCAAGGTGGGCGTGAACCTTTTCATGGTAGGACGCCTGGAACTGATAAAGGATTATGCCGCCAACCAGGATCATTGGTGTGAAAGAGACAATGATAACGGTCAACAGCATGTTTCTGGTCAATGAATGGTAATAATCACGATGTTCGCGCTTGCTTTTATCCATATCAGGGTTCTAAACTCAACTTTCCCAGGATTTCAGCGACTACCTTCTTGAGTCGTTCAACACTGTTTCCCTCTTTTTCCACAAGAGCCGCTGCATTCAAAACAGCCGGATGGTTGTCGTAGTCTGAGAGGAAGGTATGAATTACTACCGGCAGAGTCGGGATTCGATCCTCAAGCTTTCCAAGAATGGCCATTTCGCTTGCATCAGGTAAATCCAAATCCAGGATGACAAGGTCAATAGATTCGTGATGGTAAGCCCATTCCAAGACCTCTCGGCCACTTTTGGCCAGACGAACCCGGTACCCTTCCGCCAGCATCTCACGCTTCAAGAACTCTCTTACATTGCGATTCCGATCGGATATCAAAATTGTGAATTGTCTTCCCACCGGAGCTCCTGACTACATACAGAATTAAGGACCTAAAAGCAAGATCAATCAGCAATTCTCATTATGACCTTTAGGCCTTGCTAATGCAGGGCCGTGGGGTCCTGCCAGATGAAAGCCATAATTAGAATTGCTGAAGATCAATGCTGCGGACCCTCAGAAAAGATTTTGGAATTGTTCTTTAGAGAGTGCCGGATTCGTTTATGTTTTAGGTGTCTTATAGGGGTTGATGCTCAAAACAGGCACTGGAGACATCTTGATCACCCTGTCGGCCACACTCCCAAAATCGATTCGATCGAGGCCCTTTCTGCCATGAGTTCCAATGATGACTAAGCCGATGCCCTCAGATTTTACATGGTTTATGATCTCTTCGGCTGCGTCACCAACCATCACCTTGGTCTTACAAACAGGATATCCTTCAAAATATT
>JAUWMY010000186.1 GCA_030612945.1 Desulfobacteraceae bacterium | reverse complement strand
TAAAATAACTTTCAGGTAATTTTTATGGATTGGAAAGAGAGAGTCTATTGCGGTGAAATAACCTCTTCCCATGAGGGCCGGGATGTCCTGCTTATGGGTTGGGTGGACGCCATCCGGGACCATGGTAATGTCTTGTTCATTCACCTCCGGGATATTCGCGGTATAGCCCAGGTAATTTTTAACCCTCAGATGGATAAGGCCAGTTACAAAAAAGCTGCCACCTTGAGGGAAGAATATGCAATACAGGTCCGGGGAAAGGTAGCCATAAGGAAAAAGGGAACGGAGAACCCGAACCTGAAGACCGGCGGTGTAGAGGTTTTCGCAACTGATCTGGTGATATTTTCCAAATCAAAAAACCTGCCATTCCAGATCTCTGAAAAGGCCATGGTATTCGGGGAAGAGATTCAAGCCAGTCCTGAAAACGTGGACGAGGACCTGCGGTTAAAGTACAGGTATCTTGACCTTCGCCGCCCCTCCATGCAGGAAATTCTTATTAAAAGATATCAAATCATCAAATGTATCCGGGAGTACCTTGACCAGTTGAATTTTATTGAGATAGAAACCCCGTTTCTTACCAAGAGCACCCCGGAGGGAGCCAGGGATTATCTCGTGCCAAGCAGGATACATAAGGGTAAATTCTATGCCCTGCCACAGTCCCCCCAGCTCTTTAAGCAACTCCTTATGATGAGCGGTACTGACCGCTATTTCCAGATAGCCCGGTGTTTCCGTGATGAAGACTTGCGACCTAACCGACAGCCTGAGTTTACCCAGCTGGATCTGGAGGCGTCTTTTATTGATGAAGAATTCATTTATGAAATCATCGAAGAGTTGACGGTCAGGGTGTTTGCCCTGGGAGGCAAGGTCCTGCCCAGACCGTTTCCCAGGATGGAATATAGTGAGGCCATAGAGCATTACGGCACTGATCGGCCGGACATTCGCTTTGACATGGCATTTGAGGATGTCACGGACATAGTGCAGGATACCGGGTATTCCGTTTTCCGTCAGATCATCAGCAACGGGGGACAGATTAAAGGGTTCTGCGTAAAGGGACAGGCAGCGGCATTGAGTAAAAATGTGCTCCAGAATGAATACTCCATGAAGATCGCGCCCTCCTTCGGGGCCAAAGGTATGACATGGATGAAAGTCATCGACGGGGGCCTGGAATCCAATATTGTTCAGTTTTTCACCCGGGCAGAACAAAACGGCCTGATGAAGCGTTTTGGGGCTGAAGATGGTGATGTACTTATAATGATTGCCGATGTCTCCCGTGACCTGATCAGTGAGGTGCTTTGCAGTCTTAGACTCCACATCGCTGACAGATTAGATATGATCCCTGAGAACAGCTACCGCCCTTTGTGGGTTTGCAACTTTCCGCTGTTCGAACTAAAGGATGGGAAGGTGAGCTCCCAGCACCATCCATTTACAATGCCGGATCCAGCCGGTTTTTCTCCTACAAACATGGAGGAATTGCTGGGTCTCAATTCCAGGGCATATGATCTGGTTGTAAATGGGGAGGAATTAGGCGGTGGGAGTATCCGTATCCACAAAATGGAGATCCAGGAAAAGGTTTTTAAGGCCCTTGGTTTGACTAAGGAAGAAGTGGAAACCAAGTTCGGCTTTTTTCTCAGGGCATTGGAATATGGTGCGCCGCCCCACGGTGGAGTTGCCCTTGGTATCGACAGGATGATTGCAATGATTCTGAGCGTCCCGTCCATTCGAGATGTCATTGCTTTCCCTAAAAACCGACGTGCTCTTTGTCCCCTGAGCCGGGCTCCGTCTCCGGCGGACAAATCCCATCTTGAAGAGCTGAATCTGGGCTCAGGATTTCGTACACGAAAGGCCGGAAGCGGAATTTATGGGTCGACTCAAGAAGATATCACCGAGCATGAGTTAAAAAGACCTGAAAAAATTTCCAGAGATGAGGTCGCACACGTGGCAAAACTTGCACGGTTGAAGCTTGATGATTCTGAGGCTGCTATATACCAGAAAGACCTGAATTCTATTTTAGATTATTTTGAGACACTTAAAGGGTTAGATACGGAGAAGGTACGTCCAATGAGTCATGTATTGGAAGTAAAGAATGTCTGGCGAGAGGACAAACCCGGTAAAGCAAAAAAGACAAAACCACTGTTGTCAAACGCCCCCGTGAGAGAAAAGGGTTACTTTAAGGTCCCGAAAATATTAGAGAGTTAGAAAAAATATTCTGACAGGATAACAGGATAGACAAGATTATTTGTAACCGTTCACAGGTTCAGGGTTCAACGTTTCCCGCTAAAAGCGGGATTAAAAATACTCATTTTCCAAAGTAATTGACAAATTTAGCTCAAATTTTGGATTAGGCCTGACGAAGCTGACGTTTTTCTCATAAATACGGAACCCAAATGCAATCCGTCGACGAGAATTTAACCTTCAACCCTGAACCTTTGAACCCGTGAACGGCTACGGTTTTTTTAGATCCTGAATATCCTGTAAATCCTGTCAAAAAATATTTTAAATTGTTACGAAGGTTAAAGTATGGAATTGTGCAATCGAAGTGCATGTGATCTGGCCGAAATGCTGAAAAAACGGGAGGTCAGCTCGCGGGAAATCACCGAATCGGTATTCAAAAGGATTGATGAAAAAGAAGACACCATTAATGCCTATATCACCACCACGCGAGAAACAGCTTTAAAACAGGCAGGCCTGGCAGACAAAAAGTTTCAAAATGGGAAAAGGACTCCTCTGCTCAACGGAATACCCATTGCGATCAAAGACATTTTGTGTACTCAGGGCATAAGAACTACCTGCGGTTCAAATATCTTAAGCAACTTCATTCCTACTTATACCGCCACTGCTGTGAAAAAAGTCCTTCAGGCCGGTGCAGTGTTAATAGGAAAAACCAACATGGATGAATTCGCCATGGGTTCTTCAACTGAGAACAGTGCCTTTGGCCCGACACGAAACCCTGTCAATACCGAACATGTGCCAGGCGGTTCCAGCGGCGGATCTGCTGCGGCCGTATCAGGTGGAGAGACAATCCTGGCCATTGGTACTGACACAGGCGGTTCAATTCGCCTTCCGTCTGCCTACTGCGGTGTAGCCGGGATCAAGCCCACATATGGCAGGGTCTCGCGATACGGGTTGATTGCCTATGCCTCATCTCTGGATCAAATAGGCGCTCTTGGTCGAACTACCGAAGACTGCGCCATGTTGTTAAACGTGATTTGTGGACACGACGGATTGGATAGCACGTCTGCTCAAGTCAAAAAGCCGGATTTTCGAAGGTCTCTTAATAAAGGAATTAAAGGACTCAAGGTAGGGCTGCCAAGAGAGTATTTTGTTGAAGGCATAGATACGCGGGTAGAGGATCAAATCATGAAAGCGGTCAAGGTATTGGGCAAAAACGGGGCAGATATTATAGATATCTCTTTGCCCCACACAAAGTATGCCATCAGCGCCTATTATCTCATCGCCACAGCCGAAGCAAGCAGCAACCTTGCCAGGTATGATGGTGTAAAATATGGTTTCAGATCGAACCATGATCTCCCTGATTCGGTCAGGATGTATGAGGAAACCAGAAGTGAAGGCTTTGGAAAAGAAGTAAAACGAAGGATTATGTTAGGCACCTATGCCCTTTCTGCCGGCTACTACGACGCCTATTATCTAAAGGCGCAAAAGGCCAGGGCACTCATAAAAGAGGATTTTGACAAGGCATTTGAAAAAGTGGATTGCATGATTACACCTGTGTCCCCCTGTCTCCCTTTCAAGTTAGGGGAAAAGATGGCCGATCCCCTGCAGATGTATCTTGTGGATATCTATACTGTCTCTCTAAACCTGACTGGACTTCCCGGGATGAGTGTTAACTGCGGAACCGTTAATGGTTTGCCCGTCGGCCTCCAGATCATAGGCAAGGCATTTGATGAAGAAATGGTGCTGAGGGTTGGCCACGCGTATGAGAAAATCGGGGGAAGCAATGCCTGAAGATTCACCGCAAAGACGCAAAGAACGCTGAGAAAAGATTAGGAATGGAAGATGGAATACGACATTATTATTTGTTTTGAAACACATGTGGAGCTGAAAACAGAGACAAAGCTCTTCTGCGATTGTCTTGTAAGGTACGAAGCCCCCCCAAACAGCCAGATATGTCCTGTCTGCACCGGTCAACCCGGGGCACTACCTGTGTTGAACAAAAAGGCCGTGGAATATGCCGTCCGGGCCGGCCTTGCACTTAATTGCACCATAAACAGGGAGTCCCGATTTGCCCGCAAAAACTATTTTTATCCCGACCTGCCAAAAGGGTATCAGATATCACAATTTGAGAGGCCTTTTTGCGAGGACGGATACCTGGAGATCACAGGGGATGACGGCAAGCCATACGTTGTGGGGATCAAACGCATTCATCTTGAGGAAGATGCCGGCAAGTTAGTGCATTCATCCGGCTCCCTTGAGGCTTCAGAGTACAGTCTTGTGGACTACAACCGGTCCTCTGTTCCCCTCCTTGAGATCGTTGCGGATCATGAGCGAAATCCGTTACGTTCAATAAAAGAAGCCCGCACTTACCTGGAAAAGCTAAAGCAAATCCTGAAGTATATAGAAATAAGCGATTGTATGTTGGAGAAAGGCCAGTTTCGTTGTGATGTCAACATATCCATTCGTCCCAAGGGGTCTAAAAGCCTGGGAAATCGTGCAGAGATAAAAAACATGTCCTCCTTCAGATTCATTACAGAAGCCCTTGAATATGAGATCAAAAGGCAGTCGGAGTTAATTGAATCTGGCCGCCGGGTTCCTCAGGAAACAAGGCTTTTTGATGAGGAAAAGAAGATAACGAGGCCCATGCGGAGCAAAGAAGATGCACCTGATTACAGATATTTTCCGGACCCTGATCTGATTGAGGTAGAAATTGACCAGGAATTTCTTCAGGGAATTGAAGACAGCGTGCCTGAACTCCCCGATCAAAAGTTAGATCATCTCATTAAGAATTTTGGAATACCGAGACATGATGCCATTATCTTAACGAGAGAAAAAAAAGTATCCGACTTTTTTGAAAAATGTGCCCTTCATTGTAATGACAGAAGGAGACTGAGCCATTGGATTACCAAGGATCTGTTCAAACTCTTAAATGATTCCTCTCTTACAATAGAAGAATGCCAAATCCGGCCTAAAGATTTTTCTCAACTCATCAATCTCACTGACAGAGGCGATATCACTGACAGTATCGGTAGAACGGTTTTATACGAAATGTTCAGGACCGGCAAAAACCCTGAAACCATTATAGAGGCTAAAGGCCTCAAGCCCATTCAGGATGTAGATCTTTTAGATAAAATACTGGATGAAGTGATAGGGGAGAACCCTGATGCTGTTTCAAAGATAAAACAGGGGATCACTAAACCAATAGACTTTCTGGTTGGCCAGGTTATGAAAAAAACACGGGGAAAAGCCCCTGCAAAAAAAGTTAGGGAATTAGTTCAGAAGAAGTTGGTTAAATAGGCGTAAGTTCTCAATAAATCCGGGCGCTCATAACCGGATTATTGCCATGAGCGAATGACAATGGCTGTACAGCTTTTCGGAATTTAGGCGTAAGCCTTTTATAAAATCCTTACGGCCCGCCCTCCCCGTCCCGAGACCGGGACGGGATCGGGAGGTGCGACATCCCGGGACGCAGCTATTATCGCTGCAATATTTACAAGGCTGAAGTTATAGAACATATGCATTGCGAATCAGGTCTGGGCCAGGGATAAATTCCACCCGAACTTATTAAGAACTTACTATCGATTTATTGTAACCGACGGGGCGGAGCTGTGGAAAGGTACCATGATGCCCTTGCTTTTATAAAGCTATTATAATATCGGATTATCTTATATAAAAACAGATCAACGTACTTTGCGCCTTTGCG
>JAUWMY010000378.1 GCA_030612945.1 Desulfobacteraceae bacterium | reverse complement strand
TCAGAAATTTCATTGTTGATTTTAACCTTCCTGGTAATCGGCGTTTGATATCCCCCGGAATACAGCATCATTTTTCCTTTTTTGTTAAGGAGCAGCCTCCTTAGTTGAAGCCTGTCTTCCATGGCTAAACCCAGCTCTCTCTGAATTTTGTCCCACGTTTCGTCTTCACGGTCCGGGTCAGGGGGGTTTGTCACATCGTAGACATCAAAGGCAAGGCCGTTTTTCAGGGTAAAAATGTTGGCGGACAGGACCTTGATGTTATTGAGAGTAAAGACCCCAACCATCTTACTGAAAAGGCCCGGTTTATCAGATACGCATTGAATCACCCTGGTGACGGGAACATTTGTGAGCTTTTGCAATTTCCATAAATGTTTTTTTTGATCCATGGTCAGGGCCAGCCTGAAATGCTCGGCCATGTCTTCTAAGGTGGTATTCAGGAAATATCGGGATGAAAGCTGTTCCATAAGGTTAATGATCTCGTCTTTTGGGAAATTAGATTCCAGCCTGTCGATGAGCAATCTCTTGTTGGCCTCAATTTTTTTTGTCGCATCCGGAGAGGCCAGAACACCTCCAGCTATGATGCGCCTTACTTTGACAAACAACTCAATAAGGAGCATGATTCTCCAGTCGCTGCGGGCAATAGGCCCGGTTGCAAAACTGTCGGCCACTGTCAGCAGGAACAGCATCTGCAAAAGATCCTTATCCTGGATGATCTGGGCGACCTGAACCGAGGTTTTTTCATCGCCTAAGTCCCTGCGCTGGGAAATATGAGCGAGCAGCAGGTGCTCTTTCACAAGAAAAGGGATTACCTTGAGGGCTTTTCCTTCGATACCAAATCTATTCAGAATCCTCGGGATGAGACTGGCGCCTTTCCTGGAATGATCTTCCCCATATCCCTTCCCGATATCATGAAGGAGGGCGGCCAAAAAAAGCCAATGAGAATTTTCCAGTTCTTCAAGTGCCTCTCTGAGCAGAGGCCATTTTTCATCATACGTACCATTTGAAATCTCATTCACGATTTCAAGGGTCCTCAAAGAGTGGAGATCTATGGTCTCCACATGATAATAACCTGACTCCGCCAGGTTCCTTATCCTTTTAAATTCGGGGATAAAAAGGGTGACCAGTCCTATCTCAAGGGCAAGCCTGATAATTTTTGGGTTTTTGGGGTTAAATATAATTTCCAGAAACAACTCTCTCGCTCCAGGGGTTCCGAGGAGTTTCTTGCCTTCTGTGGCAATCTTTTTTCTTGCCTCCCAGATAAAACCCGAACCTAAGAAAAGCCCCCTCTGGTTGGCCTCCCATAGGGCCGTAAGAATTATCAGGGGCTCTTTTTCCGAAAGCCTCCCTCCATTTAAAACGATATTCCCCTTCGTCACCTTGAACTCCTGGGGCAGGTCATCCTCGGTTGGCTCTGAACTCACCGGTAAAGGCGCGATGATATCCAGGGCCTTTGTCAGAAACTCTTCATATCCGTAGCGAATCCGGTTTAGATGAAGGTAGAGTCCTCTCATGAATTTATCAGTCCCTGTAATATATGGGCCATCAACGTAGCCAAGACTGCGGGACAGCTTGTTCTGATGGGAAAGCAGAAGCTTGTCTTCTTTTCTGCCTGCCAGGAGATGAAGATGATTTCGTACCTTCAGGAGATAGTTCCCGGAACGGTTCAGATTATCAAATCCAAAATGGGAAAAGACCGCGAAATGTTTGATCTGACTGAGGGGTTTACATCCTAAATAGATCCTGGCCATCCAGGCCATGAAATTGAGATCCCTGAGACCGCCCAGCCCCTCTTTTATATCGGGTTCTACAAAATATTCTTCGCTATTATATTTTTCCTTTCTCTTTTCCTGGAAAACCAGAAACTGGTTGAGAATGGGTTTTTTTTCACGTTCGATCTTTGACCAGAAGGCCGCCTGGAAAAGCCTGAAAAAGGGTCGAGAACCCAGGAGAAAGTGACCGTCCATTACAGACGTCAGGACCTTGAAATCATTCATGGCCAGCCGGACACATTCGTGGGTCGTTAGGATTGAATGCCCTACATCCAGCTTGGCATCCCAAAGAGCATATAACGTACGGCTGATAATTTCATTCATTTCAGGGGAAAGCCTGCCCTGGTGGATCACCATCAGGTCAACATCAGACCCAAAGCAGAGCTCACGCCTTCCATAACCGCCCAGGGCCACAACCGCCAGAGTATTTTCCCTGGCCTCCTTGATCTTGTGCGTGAATCCAGCCGTAAAGAACAGTGATCCAATAAACTGGTTCATAAGGCCAGTATATCTTCGAGTTGTGCGAAACCCTGAACTCTGTTTTGTATGTTCAAGAATCAGGACTTCCCTGGATTCAAGAAAATTCTTAATAAGTTGACGTAACTTATCCAAATGTTTAGAGGACGTCTTCGTCCTCTTCTCCCGTTCGTATCCGGATGGCCTTTTCCACGGGCAGGACAAATATTTTGCCATCTCCTATTTCACCCGTGTAGGCCTGCTTTTTGATGGTTTCAATTACCCTGGCAACCATATCTGAGGCAACAACTACTTCGATCTTTGTTTTGGGCAGAAAATCCACAACATACTCAGCTCCTCTGTAGATTTCCTTGTGTCCCTTCTGTCTACCAAAACCCTTGACTTCTGTTATGGTCATGCCGGTAACCCCTAAATCCAATACGGCTTCCTTAACGTCATCGAGTTTAAATGGTTTAATGATTGCTTCGATTTTTTTCATATTAACCGTCCTTTCAAGATGTGTTTGATTAATCCCTTAGACCATCCCGCAGTAGTGGGGTGGTCCCAGCTCTGCTATGCGTGTTAGATAGTGATTTGTAATGCCCTATGATAAAGCTCAAATGACAAAATCCAAATGTCAAATCAAATCCAAAACCCCAATGTCAAAATGTTTTCCAAAACGATCAGTTATTTACCTTTTTCGCAATATATCAATAAGTCCGGGCATTCCGGCTGCTTCCCCCTTTTGCAAAGGGGGATTGAGGGGGATTTTTCTAATACAGCCTGGGCTTATTGAGAACTTAATCTTTTCCCCATTGTGCATCTCCATTAGTGTAGTCTGCGGTTAAATTAATGGGGGGACACATATTTTTTAGCATTTGTCATTTGACATTCATTTGAAATTTGCCTGCCCCGTGAAATTCACGACAGTGACAGTGAAACGTATTTAACTGGGGGGTTTTGACCTTTGTCATTCGAATTAGTTTTCTTTAAATATTTGGACCCTTTTAGAGGCTGTAGTTGATTTGACTTGAAAAGCCAAAGTATTAACGATCTACCCTTTTTGTCAATCAAAAGTAGGAAATCTATTGAAAAATAGTTTGAAAAATGCTTTTTAGCTTATGGAGTAAAATAAAACCAAAGTTAATGGGAAAAAACAGGAATTCTCATTATGGTTTCGATCTGGCAGGACCGTGGGGTCTCTTTTTAAAGGACGCAAGACAAATTCTTCCACAGCTTGTGGAACGCCCCCGTGGCTTTGAATAAAGGCTCCGAGCAGGCAGAGAAGGCGTCAGTTGCAACGGAGACTGTCCTTTGGGGCTGTCCTATAACGAATTTTAAGGCTACGCTGCCGTTCAATAGAATGAAATAGTCCCGCCGCGGCGGGATTGCGGCCTTT
>JAUWMY010000372.1 GCA_030612945.1 Desulfobacteraceae bacterium | reverse complement strand
CAATAGCGGGTAAAGCTGGCAAAAGTGTAACCGCCAGCGGGTTAGTTCTATCGTTAGCAGTAAAAGAAACCGAAAGCATGAAATGAGAAAGGGGGGAATATGAAAAATCATATCCGCATTAAAAACTGTTTCCATTTAATCCATGCCGTCTGCCTGATTTTTTTACTGGCAGTACCTCTGGGATGCGTAGGAACAAGGGCGTTTTCTTTTTCCCGGGTTAATCCGTTTCTTGGGCAGGGCATACAGAAATCGCTTGATGCCGCCGTTGCTGAATTCAAGGTGCCAGGCGCGGTTCTCGGCATCCGGGACATGGACGGAAATACACGATTCTGGACGAGCGGCACTGCGGATCTCAAGTCCGGAAAACTGATGTCAAAGGATCTGTATTTCCGGATCGGAAGCGTCACCAAATCCTATACGGCCACCATAGTTCTTCAGCTGGTCGATGAAGGAAAGATCAGCCTCGACGAGCCGATCGGCAAGCACCTGCCAGGTCTGGTTCCCAAGGAAAATAAAATTACCATTCGGCACCTGTTGGAAATGCGGAGCGGCTTGGGCAGCTACGGCACGAACGAGGAATTCGCAAAGATGGCGGAAGCACAACCAGGCCGGGTCTGGACTCCGGAAGAGCTAATCCGTCTGAGCAGTTCCACCATCGGAGATCCCGGGAGGGACTTCGATTATAATAACGCCAATTATATCCTCTTGGGCATGCTGATCGAGAAAGTCACAAACGATTCCTTTCGGAACCAGCTAATAAAAAGAATCCTTCAACCACTCGGGATGTCTCATACCTTCGTTCCAACGGACATGCAGATACCCGCTCCGTTTGCTCATGGATACCTGGTTGAGGATGGCAAAGTGGTGGAGGGGACAGATTGCCTGCATCCCAGCGCGGCCTGGTCTGCCGGAAACATCATTTCCACAGCCGGGGATCAACTGATTTGGGCAAAGACCCTGGTCGAAGGCCGACTGCTGTCTCCTCAGGTCAATGCGGAACGGTTTATCATGAGCCCCATGGTTAACAAGCCGGGCCTCTACGGCCTCGGCGTTCTCAACCTGGACGGGATCATCGGACATGGGGGAAATTACAGCAACGCCTACACCAGTTTCGTGGGCCGTCATCGTGGATACGATTTCGTGATTCTTGTAAACGGTATGACCAGAGACATCGAAGCCGGTGACTTCAGGGCATTGAGTATCATCCAGAAAATTATTAAAGAAACAGGGCTTTAAAAAAACCAGGACAACAGAAAAAAAGTACAGGAGGGAGACCATGAAGGATCACATTCCATTGAAAACCCGATCTCGACTCATCCAGGTAGCCTGCCTGGTTCTTTTCCTGTTGGCGGCGCAGGAATGTACAGCAAAGAAGGAGCTCTCTATTTTCCGGGTCAATCCGTCCATAGGCCAGCAGGTGCAAGAGGTGCTCGATGCGGCTGTGGCCGAGTGCAATGTTCCAGGCGCGATTTTAGCGTTAGGAGACATGAGCGGGAACACACGAATCTGGACGAGCGGCCTGGCGGATCTTGAGACTGGAAAGTCAATGTCCAGGGACTTATATTTTCTGATCGGGAGTGCCACAAAATCCTATACAGCCACGATGGTTCTTCAGTTGGTTGACGACGGGCTCATCAAGCTCGACGAACCGATCGGCAAGTACTTGCCTGGCCTCGTCCCTCGAGAAAATGAAATCACCATCCGGCACCTGTTGGAAATGCGAAGCGGCCTGGGGGACTATGGCCCAAATGCTGAGTTTGAAAAATTCATGGAACCTAATCCTGGCCAGGCTTGCACGCCGGAACAGCTTGTCAAGTTCAGCCTGGATAAGACAGGAGAACCTGACAAGGAATTTCACTACACCAATACCAACTACATCCTCTTGGGCATGCTGATGGAGAAGGTCACTAACAATTCTTTTCCTAATGAGATGCAAAGGAGAATTCTTCAGCCGTTGGGAATGTCCCATACCTTTATGCTCAGGGAGATGAAAATGCCCACTCCTTATGCACGCGGCTATAGGTATGAGGAGGGGAAAGTGGTCGATGGGACCTATTCAATACATCCGTCCCTGTTCTGGACTGCGGGCGGTATTGTTTCCACGGCTGCCGATCAGCTTATTTGGGCAAGAGCTCTGCTGGAAGGCCGGCTTCTGTCACCACAAGCCCATTCGGAGCAGTTCACTATGAAACCGGCCTCAAGCAAGCTTGGCTTCTACGGCCTTGGGGTGATGAATATGAATGGACTAATCGGGCATGGGGGTAATTACGATAATTTATATACCTCCTTTGTTGGGCGATATCATGGATATGACTGCGTAATTCTGGTAAATGGCCAGACCGGAGATGCCGAAGAAAAAACCTTCAGGGCTAAAGCTATACTGCAAAAAGTCATAAAAGAGACCGGATTGTAAGATAAAAAGCCATACTGCTACCCCTCGCTCAACGCGGCCCTTGGACGGGCTCAGGGCGGGTTAGCTTTTTCGTTAAGGCTTAACTTTTTACTCCTAGGAGTCCCCAACCCCGTATCCAGGAGCCATTCAGATAATCATATCCACTTCTTAAATATCTATCATAATTTATTTTTGAGGGCGCACATAAATAAAAAGAAGTGGGTGGATAGAACAAGTCCCCCGATGTCCTTCGGGGGAGCAAGCAATAATTCTTTTAGAAACATATAGCGCACCTAGGCCGTTCACCGAAGGCTCACAGGTGCTTAGGGTCGCCTTCTAGGCGGTAGGCATGGTTAGATTTTCCACTCGTCCTCACCTGCCAGGCGATTGATTTCTTAGGTTTCTTTTTCTAGATTCATGCACCAAATTTGGGAAGTATAAATATTTCACTTTTGGCTTGGCTCCCCGGACTGGACGATGTTGATAACAAATCCATCGTGTTTGAGAAGTTGTTTACGATGGCTCGCCAGCTAACAGGAGGGATTCTCACGCTCTGCCTGAATAATGGCTCATGCATCAGGCTCAGGCCTGAATATAAGGACCATGTGTGGAGCTATGATCTTATGATGGCAAGGACAGCTGAGGGAAAAGCATTTAGGATACTCACTCTTATTGATGAGTACACTAGGGAATGTCTCACAATACTTACTCAGAGGCGGATAACTTCTCAAGATGTTATCGAACAGCTATTTTATCTATTTATATTCAGGGGCACCCCAGAATACATTCGCTCTGATAATGGCCCGGAATTCACCGCAAAGGCTGTGCGCAAATGGTTGAATGATCTAGAAGTCACAACACTCTTCATTGAGCCAGGGAGCCCTTGGGAAAATGGGTACATAGAGTCGTTCAATGGAAAACTAAGAGATGAGTTGCTTAATCGGGAGATATTCACCACGCTAACAGAAGCGAAGATACTCATTGAACAGTGGCGCAAGGAATACAACCAGGTAAGGCCGCATAGTACTCAAGACTTTGGCATCTTTTAATGCGAAATCGGCCTCAAGCCCGCTCTGGGTATGGTCTAATACGTTGATGGGTTAATTACTTGGAAACGCGATATAGTTTTTTTCTGTAATGCACATCTACTGCAATTTTCTGGAACCTTTCCCCTGGGGACGGATAACATAGACAGAAGCTCAACTTCACAATCTTTGTTGTTATAGAGCATTGTCCAGAAAGGCAAAATTAGTTGTAACGTCCTAGCTCTTTATCCATAAGGGTTTGAGTTCAATTTGAGACTAACTT
>JAUWMY010000522.1 GCA_030612945.1 Desulfobacteraceae bacterium | reverse complement strand
AGAAAGAGAATTGGGAATAGACCTTGAGGATTTATCCCTCGATGAGATTGAGCCTCCGGCCGCAGACACAGCAAAAGAGGATTCCTTTAATGAAGCTGAGATGGTCACTTTGGTTATTGAAAAGAAGGACCCGAAAATCTCCCATGGTCTGGAGGATACAGAATTAGATTTAGAGTTGGATCTGGATGATCTTGAGAAAAAATAATTAGTGCCCGACCGAAAACTGTTATTTTTTGTTCAGACACTAACTACATCAGGGCCTCAGGAGGAGGCCCCTTTTAGCTTCAACGAAAGCATTTCATTTTCAATGATAACCGCCACCGGGCCACTCAAACTTTTGAGCAGCAACAAGTCATCCTTTCTGAATCCATAAGGCACGTGAATTGAATCCACATAAATCGCACCACGCATTACCGAATTGCTGATTACGGGAACACACATGGCTGAGCCAATCTGCATGGTGCTCATGCTTTCTGAAAAATCATCCGGCGCTTCGTAGTCTGTGTTGGACATTCTGATGGCCTTACCCTCTTCCAAAACCCGGCCCACAATAGTCCGGCTATACCGCACAGCTTCGTCCCATGGGTCCTGTCTTGATTTTGAAAAAACTTCCTTTATATCCCCTTTCTGATCATCATATAGCAGAATAGCACCCCTATCCACTCTTGGAAGGGCATCCATGAGATATTCAAGGACCTTTTCGAAAATCTCGTTGATACTCAACGTTTCCCTAAGGAGCTCCGACACCTTTGAAATCAGTTCCAGGTTTCGAGGCGATTGGGAACGCCGCTCTTCGGGTAACTGGTCTTTTTCATTTAAGCCAGGCTCGACCTCCTGGATCATTGCATCAGTTACTTCTAAAACCTTTTCCACGGGAACCTCAACCAGCCTGAGAACTGTATTTCCAATGAAAATCGTATCTCCTTCACTCATCTCATAGCCTTCCCCCGGGCTAATCATTTCGTCGTTGATCAATGTACCATTGGTGCTTTTCAGGTCCTCAATAAAAAATTTATTTCCAATAGTAAATATCTTGAACTGCTTTCTGGAAATCGTACTATCTTTGATCTGGATATCATTCTTTGAAGATCTACCTACAAAGACAGACCCGCCCATGAGTTCAAAGCTCAGGCCTTCCATTGGTCCTTTAGTTACGGTGAGCTTGGGCATATGAGGCACCTCCACTATTTACCCTGACGTTACAAATCAATACTGACCGATTCCTGAAATTTTACGACCTGTGCGGTTAGGTTTTTAACGCTCGTTGTAGGATGGGTTGAGCGTCAAATGAATGGTGGGTTTCGCTGTTTTAACCTTATTTTGCATACTTCTCACAATATGCAACTATCTGTAATTAGTCCCGCTTTCAGCGGGACTCAACCCACCCTACGACATGATAAATTTCACTGAGTTACATCTAACCGCACAGGTAGAAATTTTATGCCATTTTGGATCTTGTTTGCTATTTTAGCACTACTTTCCGCAATTTCAACCTATTTTTGTTTTCTCACAGCAATTAAGCATGACTACCACCCCTTGAAAACCCTTGACCGAAGAGGATCTTCATTGTAATTGTAATAATCCTTATCTGAAATACCATATAAAACACGGAGGAGCTGTAGCATGATTAACAGAAAATATTGGGGCTTCTTTTCAGGAGTGATCTTCGTTCTACTAAACATAACGTCCTTCTCGTTAGCTGGTCAATATTCAATACAGCAGGAATCACTCCGTGATCTTAAAGGGGTCTTCATTTCAGTGGAGAGCCTCGCCCCCGAGATCCAAAAGGACGGCCTAACTAAAGACCGGATACGGAAAGATGTGGATTTGATGCTTCGCAAGGCCGGAATCAAAATCCTGTCAAAAAAAGAATGGTTTGATGTGGAAGGGAGCCCTTGCCTTTATGTGAATGCCCATGTTGTAAAACTCCGGGAAACGAGAGAATATATTTACTCAGTTAATATTTCTTTTAAACAGACTGTGTACCCGGCTAGAAAACCTGTAGAGATTACAGGAGCTGCTACATGGACAATAGGGGGAATTATTGGGATAACACCTGATCTTGACAAGATCAGGGCATCAGTAAAGGCCCAGGTGGAAGAATTTATCAAGGCCTACTTAGGCGTTAATCCGAAATAAAACAGATGTAATGAAGGAAAAAAAGGCCGTAAAGCTGATATTGGCAGCAAGGAAGAAAGCCCGCATAATTGGAGGCATGCTATTGGCCTTTATCGTTTTGGCTGGAATCCTGGGCTG
>JAUWMY010000132.1 GCA_030612945.1 Desulfobacteraceae bacterium | reverse complement strand
TTTAGACCGGCTTTCTCAATGCCCTTCACGATGAATTCCAGTGGCTCCTCGTTGGACGACACATTGGGCGCAAAGCCTCCCTCATCACCAACACCCACGTGGTGACCTGCTTCCATCAGCACTGCACGCAGGGTCTGGTAGATCTCACTGGCCCATCTCATCGCTTCCCGAAAGCTCTCAGCCCCGTAAGGCGCAATCATGAATTCCTGAAAATCAGAACCCTGCCATCTGGCATGGGCTCCGCCGTTCATTATATTCAGCATGGGTACAGGAAGGCGCACGGCGCCAGTCCCGCCGAGATACCGATAAAGAGGAAGGTCGCTTGCCATTGCTGCGCCTCGTGCCACGGCCAGAGAGACACCCAGAATTGCATTGGCCCCCAGCTTGTCCTTGTTTGGCGTGCCGTCCAGGTCAATGAGCGCCTTGTCAATGGCTGCCTGCTGGCGGGCATCAAAACCTTTCAGGGTGTCGTTAATAACACCGTTTACATTTCCTACTGCTTTAAGTACCCCTTTTCCGCCAAACCGCTTTGCATCTCCGTCTCTCAATTCCAGCGCCTCTCGTGCCCCGGTTGAGGCCCCCGAGGGCACACCCGCCCGCGCGGTGATCCCGCAGGCCAGACTGACCTCAACTTCCACCGTGGGATTACCCCGGCTGTCCAAAATCTCCCGGCCCAAAACATTCGTGATTTGTGTATTTTTTCCGTTGCTCATTTTTCGTTCTCCTTTCATTAATGCCTGAGATCAATAATTTCCATTCGGTTGTTTCCCTCTGGATGCTTTTCCGAGGGCCCCTCAGTCAGGACGACGAGGTTACCGTCCAATCCATGAGACCCTAAAAACTCTCGTACGTATGCCTTCCAATCTTCCGGGTGATCGGGCTCGTGCACCGGGTAGACCCCATAAGAGAATTGGAGGTCCTGGCATGTGGTCTCCCGTGAACTGACGCCTGCTATCCATACGGGAAGCCTGAATCTCGTGATGCTTCGTGCAGATGCACCGCTCCGGGTCGGAACAAAAACCGCGGCAGGTGAGATGCGTTCCAGTGTGGTTTCAACACTCAGGGCAATCAGATCCTTGAGATTGAAATCCTCTTCATGGCCGAGCCCTCTCAGGGTCTCTCGCACCTGATGACTTTGCCGGTAAGGCTCAATGGAGACGGCGATCCTGGCAAGCATTTCCACGGCTTCCACCGGATACATTCCCATTGCTGACTCTCCGGAAAGCATGACACAGTCCGTGCCATCAAGAATGGCGTTAGCCACGTCCGTGGCCTCGGCACGGGTGGGCCTACGGTTAGTGGTCATTGATTCCAGCATTTGCGTGGCTGTAATCACCGGCTTGCCCTTGAGATTCGCCAAATGCATCAGGTGTTTCTGAGCCACGGCAATATTCTCTATGGGTATTTCCACTCCCAGGTCACCTCTCGCTATCATGATGCCGTCAGCCACTTCGAGGATGCTTTCCAGATTATCCTCTGCCCTGGAGCGTTCAATCTTAGCGATAATGAAAGGGTTGTGTCCCATGGCCGCCGCTGCATCACGCACGGCGGTAATATCTGTAGCGTTCTCCACAAAGGATTGACTGACTGCGTCCACACCCTGTTTCAGGGCAAATTCAAGACACTGGCGGTCTCGCTCGGTAAACGCGCTGATGCCGAGATCAATGCCAGGCAAGTTAAGACCCTTGCGTGAGCGTAATTCACCCCCTACCAGAACCTGGCAATGTACGTCGTTTCCCTCCACCCTGACAACTTTAATCTGGATATAGCCGTCGTTGAGATACAAGGTGTCTCCCGGCTTTACAGACTGGGGAAGACGGTCGAAGGTCACCGAGACACGCCCACTGTCTCCGAGAATATCTTCAGTCGTCAAGATGAAAGAGTCCCCTGGTTCTAACTCGATCGGCTCCTTGTCCAGTTGGCCGATACGCATCTTTGGCCCCGGCAGGTCTGCCATTATCGTTACACGCTGGCCAATGGCGCGCGCAACTGCGCGCAGGTTTTCGATAATCTTTTCGTGACTGTCGAAATCACCATGGGAGAAGTTGAGACGTGCCACATTCATACCCGCTCGGATCATCTTCTCCATTATTTCAGGAGACTCGGACGCCGGCCCTATGGTGCAAACAATCTTGGTTTTGTTGGACGGAAGTGTCATGGATTATTCCTTTCACTTTTCTTCCAGGGCTGTCGGTCCTGGCAGAGTTTTTACTCGATTAGAGTTTTATCGTTACTATTCAGGTATCTTTTTTTAGACAGGATAACAGGATAAACAGGAATCTATTTTTAAGTCATAAACAAGACCTTATTGTAATAATCCTGTAAATCAAACAAAATATCCTGGTAATATACCTTAAGGATAAATCCCGAATAAGGAATTAAGATATTCTCTTTGGGCCTTTCTTAAATGTGAAATGAGTATTTAAAAAAATTCAAATCAATCGGGGGATAAGTCTAACCAAACTATAGTAGAAAGATTTAACGCAATCACTTACCCATATAGCAAGGAACGGTCTATCAGGATAGTTAAAGGATTTACAGGAATTAAAAAAAAAATCAAGTCAATCCTGTTATCCTGTCAAATAAATACCCAGTTACGTTATCTCTTCCAAAATGCCGGATAGAACACGACCAGCGCTGAAAACATTTCCAGTCTGCCAACCAGCATATTCCAGGATAAGAACCATTTCCCTAAATCAGAAATACGAGCATAATTTTCTGACGGTCCCACTGTTCCAAAGCCTGGGCCTATGTTCATGAGTGTGGCAATTACGGAACTTATGCCCGTAAGATAGTCCATATCATCCACCAACACCATAAAACAACCCCCTCCCAGCACCATGAATATATTTACAATAAAATAACAGATGGCAATATCTATTATTGAGGGTTCAACAGCACGCTGGTTAAGCCGGATTGATATTACAGCCATGGGTTGCAAAAAAACTTTTTTTACTGACGTATACATATATTTGCATATAAGAACATAATGGACGACCTTGATGCCGCTGGTGGTTGATCCGGCGCAGGCCCCAATAAAGCACACCGTAAATAGAAACATCTGCGCGGCCTGAGGCCATTTTTCATAATCGGCAGTGGTGAATCCGGTCGTGGTTAAGATAGAAGTTACCTGGAATGTCGCGTACCTGATGGAATCCATTATGCTGCTGTAGGTATTTTCCTTCCATAAAATCCATGAAACAATACCACAAAAAAACAGCAAAAACCCCACATACCACCGAAATTCAGTATTTATTCTTAATGTTCGCCAGTCCCATTTCAACATATGATAAAAAAGCATAAAGGTCATACCGCCCAGAAACATAAACAGAATGATCACCCAATCAAAATATGCATTGTTATAAAATCCTATACTGGCGTTTTTGGGGGAATATCCTGAAGTTGATACCGTTCCGAACGAATGACATAAAGAATCAAAAAGAGACATTCCTCCAACGCATAACAAAAATGTTTCTAAAAGGTTTAGCGCCAGATATATCCCCCAGAGCCAGATCATGGTATCTCTATTGCGGGCTTTGAATTTTTCTTTGGTAATCACCTGACCAGGACTCGACTCTGCTCGAAATATACGAAGCCCCCCCATTCCATGGGGCAGGAATAAAATAGTTAACGTTAAAAACCCCATACCACCGAGTAAATGGGTCACGCTTCTCCAAAACAATAGTCCGTGAGGTACTATTTCTATGTCAGTGAGTATGGTTGCCCCGCTGGTTGTATAACCGGACATCATTTCAAAAAAAGCGTCAGTAAAGGAGGGAATCGCTCCGTAGATCATAAAAGGCAGGCCGGAAAGAGCAGAGACCAACATCCATCCAAAAAAAGCGATGAAAAATCCGTCTTTTATGTTTAAATCTTGATTTTTTCGAAAAAACCACCAGAGAGGTAGTCCCAATGCAACTGTAATTATTGCGGAAATTAAAATTGAAAACAGATCTCCTTCATTGTAATACAAGGAACATATTAACGGTAAAGCCATTGAACTACCGGTAACAATTAATAAAGTTCCCAGGACATGTGTTATTGAGGAGAAATGCATAGGTATCCAAAGAGTAAAGAATCCAGGTTCATAGGACCTGGCCTTGGTTTCCTCCGCAGAGGGAGAGCTGTCTGTATTTCACCCGTTCTCCAGAGCACTGGAGTGATGGAGTAATGGAGTGATGGAAAAAGCGCCCTTTCACTAGCGAAGCTTCGCTACAACAAGTATCTAGTCCCGCCCGGGCGGGAGATCACGTGGTAAGTTGAGGCAATCATTAATGATTCCAAAAATTCGACTCAAAATTTAAGATTTTTCTCTATATAGACGGCTAGTTAAGGCATTATTATTCACGCTTTCTTCATGAAAACCCTCACAACCGCTTTTTCTTTTCCCAATACTCCAGTTCTCCATTACTCCAATACTCCGTAACACAAAACTGCAAGGCAGAGCCATCTAGCTCTGATCTGACCCATCGAAGATCCTGCTAAGCGGGGAAGGACCAGGGTTTCAGTGTTAGAATGAAAGTGGGTAATAGGAATTTGCCTTTTGATGGCGGTGGAAGGATAACTTGAATATGGGCAAATAAAAGCCAAGTGCTTTGAGATCATTTTTTTTACTCGAATAAGTCTGAATGAGTCCCTGTTCGTATCAGGCAAAGCACGCTACCTTCTATGCGATAAATGAGTAACCAATCAGGCTCAATATGGCATTCCCGGCAATCTTTCAGTGTTCCCTTGAGTTGATGGTCTTTGTTTTCAGGACGCAATTTTTCTGCGTTTGCAAGACGCTGAATGATATCTTTATGTCGTCACTGCGGGGTTCGTCCCTTTTAAACTGCGTATCACGTCTGATTGATCTCATGACATCAGATTCCGAGATCATTAAAAAGCTCTTGAGGTGTAGAAAATTCCTTCCCCTTACCCTGCCTGGAATTTTCGATGGCTTTCATGGTTTTTTCGTTGGGAATATGAAGTCCAAATTTATATTTTTGACGCCCATAACTATTTGATATTCCAATATGTAAATTATTATTTTTGTGCATTTTGTGCCTTTTTGCGGCTATATCAGCTTTGATGGTTTTGTAAAAAGTCAAAATTTACAGGGTCCTCCAATTCAATATTCTCACAACAAGCTTAAATAATTCGTAATTCCTGAATCCCTAAATTCCTAAATCCATGTAAAAAGACTTTTTTACATGGGCATCAGCTTTGGCAACGACTAAATTCATCAAATTCACTCTTAAGCCAATCCGGCCAAAACTCATGGTCTATGGGGTAACTTGCATCCAATGCCTGAAAAGAACCGTCGCCTGCAACTTTTCGAATTCTATCCTGTGAATTATATTTTACTTCATCAACGCCAACAAGTTTTGCCACAGCGCTGTTGATCTCATCCAGGGTTTTATCATAGGGGTTATCGTCCTTGAAAGCCCTCTGGGCTGCCAGTTCGTACAAACACTCGATGCCACGATGCCATTCCTTAAACGAAGGGAAAAACATTGGGCCGTAAGATATCCAGAATTCGATGAATTTAGCGCCTGCATTGTATACAACCCAGACAGACCCTCCTTGGCTTACGCTTCCTCTTACAATGCTGTCATCTCCCATTGCAATGCTTTTGTCCTTTAACAAGGTATCAATGCCGCCAAATTTAAGTCCCACCTCTTTGGATCTTGTTCGTATCTCACCTTCCTGAAATGTTCTGACGGCCTGTGGGAGTTTTATCAGGGCCGGAAACAACTTCTTTCTTAAACCTTCTGCAATCCCCACGGTTACCCCCCATCCTGATTCCGGGTTGGGAATGACAATATCCGCTTGTGAGGTTTTGTAATGATCAACGAGTTCCAGACCCAGCTCTCTCCTTATTTGGAATATTTCTTTTCCTCTGAACAGTGAACCCACACTGCCAAAATATGCTCCTTGAAATATATCCGGCATCATAGGTTCTTCTCTCAGTCTTTTTGTTTCATATCCTCCTGATGAACATATGGTCATCTCTGCGCCATCATATTCTTTTTCAGTAAACCCATCCAGTCTCCTGTGGGAGCATGATTCAGAACTGGCAATAAAAGTCCCATCAATAACCGCATAACAGAAAGGCTCAAAGGCCCTGGCATCGTTTAAGGTAATCAGATAAACCTCTTTCCCGTCATGAACCAGCGCAGTTAGGGCAAAAGTTGCCCTTCCGTGCAATTTTTCAACAAGTTTTTCACCTGCTTCAAATTTAACGCCTTCCTGAGTTATGTATCTGTGCAACAGGGCACCGATGACTTCTGTCTTGTTATCAGTCTGTAAGCTGTAATCTGCTTCAAGCTCAGCTCTAAGGTCGTCGTCTTTGATAAGATATCCATCCATGGTTACAACAATTTTGTATTTGGAATCGATTCTTGGACTGATTTCTATAGGCTCAGCATTTATTTTTTCAGAGATTTTCCTTTTTGTATAACCGATGTTTCCAATAGCGGCAACAGGTTCTAAATCTTGAAAGGTCCTGATTATATTGTAGTCTATGACTTCGGCGATCCTTCCCAGGCCCTTGTGGACATAGATTCCCTTTCGATTCCCTATGGCCAATCCGGTGCTTGCCTTGCCTCTGTGTTGACAGGCACCGGTTGCCAGAAATGTTTTATTCACTAATTCATTATCACCAAGTCCGTATACACCAACAATTCCGTCCATATTTATCCTCTCCCATATGAAATATAGAAGCTCGTAGGGTGGGTTAAGCGGTCTCAATCCGATGGGTTTCGTTTATTACACATAATTGACATATTATGGGAAGTAAACATAATAAGGTTAAAATGTATCTTCTCAATAACTCGGGGATAA
>JAUWMY010000461.1 GCA_030612945.1 Desulfobacteraceae bacterium | reverse complement strand
ACTCTGAAAATGAATACATTAACCGAAGAGCAAAAAATACTCATTGCCAATGTTAAAAGGGCAGTACGGGAGAAGATCGCCCCGGCCGCTGCTGAGACAGATAGAACTGGGATCTTCAACTGGGATGTTGTGTCGTTATTCTGGGACCTTGGGCTCTTGCAGATTATGCTCCCTGAGGAATACGATGGCTGGCCACAGAATCCTGCTCATACCCTCTGCCTGGCCATTGAAGAGATCGCAAAGGCCTGTGCTTCCTCAGCTCTCCTATTAGTTATCCAGGCGGTGGGAAGTTATCCTCTTATTTTCGCGGGGAATGGCGATCAAAAGGAAAAATACTTTCCCATGATCTCTGATCAGAGGAATCTGATGGGCTACCTTGTGACAGAGCCCGGGGCCGGTTCTGATGTTCAAGCCATTTCGAGTACTGCCGTTCTATCTGATGACATGTACGTCTTGAACGGGAGGAAGGTCTTTGCCACCAACGGCGCCGTTGCCGGTCTTTACTCGGTCCTCGCAAAAACCGGGGAAAAAGAACTCACGTTCTTTGTGGTGGAAAGGGAATTGGAAGGAATTTCCATCGGTAAAGTCGAGGACAAGTGTGGGTTTCGGGGCAGCAACACCGCAGAGGTAATCTTCGAGGATGTTCTTATACCAAAGGTCAATATACTGGGAAAACCTGGGGAGGGTTTCACAATTGCTATGGGTGATTTTGATATGTCACGTCCTGCTGTTGCCGCCTTAGCACTCGGCCTGGCCGAAGGAGCCCTGGATTATACCATTAAATATGCCAGACAGCGGCACACATTTGGAAAGCCACTCATAGAACATCAGGCAATACAGTTTATTTTGGCCGAGGCATCCACTCTGATTGAGGCCAGCAGGGGACTTATGGAAAGGGCTGCCATAGGTTTTGACTCTGGCCGGAAGAATACAAAACTGGCATCCATGGCAAAATATTTTTGCAGCGATGCGGCCATGAAGATAACGACAGACATGGTCCAGATCTTAGGAGGGTATGGCTATATCAAGGATTATCCAATCGAAAGGATGTTTCGCGACGCCAAGTTGACCCAGATTTTTGAAGGCGCCAATCAGATCCAGAAAATGATAATAGGAAGAGAGTTAAGCAGGAAGTAATTTCCTTACGTTCAGGGCCGAACTTAATATGAGGATATACCATGGATTTTTCATTAACCAATGAACAGAAAGATATCAAAAAAGCCGCTGCTGAATTTGCCAGCGGTGAATTCCAACCGGAACTGATCCAGGAGTGTGAATTGAACCACCGGTTTCCCCGTGAAATATATAAAAAGGCTGGAGAGCTGGGCTTTATCGGCCTGGATTATCCTGAAGATGTGGGCGGGGGCGGTTTAGGGGTTATGGAAAATGTCCTTGTAATAGAGGAATTTTGCAAGGCTGATTCAGGTATGGGCATGGCAATACACCTTGCCTATTTGCCGGCAAAGATAGTGAAAATCTTCGGTACCCCGGAACAGCGTCTGAAATTCTTAGGGCCTCTTGTCAAAGGCGAGTGGGTCTCGGCAGTCTCATTCACCGAGCCTGATCATGGGAGTGATCTTACACGAATGGAGACCACCTTAGAAGAAAAGGCAGATGGTTTTGTCCTCAATGGCACTAAAATTTTTACCACCAATGGTGCGTATGCAGATTTTTTCATTGTCCTTGCCCAGGAGGATCCGGATGCGGGACCTGGAAAAGGGATGACCACTATCCTGGTAGAGAGGGATCCATCATCATGGCTTGACGGTAAAATGGAGATAAATGAAATCCCCAACAAGATGGGGCTGAGGATGGCCTCCAGCAGTGAGCTTGTTTTCCAGGATTTAAAGATTTCAAAGGAAAATATTTTGGGAAAAAGGGGAAGGGGCCTCCTGAATGTCCTGGATTTTCTGGATGAAAGCCGGATTGAAATAGGCGCCCAAGCCTTGGGGAATTGCGAAGGGGCATTTTTAAAGGCCTTGAGTCATGCTAAAGAGAGGCGGCAGTTCGAGACGCCTATCATCGATTTTCAGGGAATTGGTCATAAGTTAGCAAGGATGTGGAGTCAGATACAATCCATCAAGTGGCTCAACTACTATGGTGCCTGGTTATGTGATCATGGAACTGAGAGTATGTCAGGGAGCATACCCCTCTTTACTTCCATAGTAAAACATCACGTGCCTGAAACCGCCAAGAAGATCATTGATGACGCGATTACTGTATTTGGCGGCTACGGTTATTTCCTGGAGCAGGATGTGGAGAGGAGATACCGGGATAACCGCATTGTGGAGATGTACGAAGGGACCGTTGAGGTACAGTTAAATAATATCGTTCGTATTTTAAAGAGGATAAATCCTGATTTCCTGAGCTCCACTTTTCTCTAATATCAATTATTGCAGGCCCTGAGACTACTCAGATGCAAATCTCAACTGCGTCATTCATGGAAGGAGAACAAGGAAATGACATCTACAAAAGACCGCTGGGGCAAAGTTAGAAATGTGGGCCGCTATATCAATGAAGGGAAATGGGATGATTACTGGCAAACCAGTATCAGTCATGCCATTGAAAAGACTTGCCTTATACGGGGCTACCCGCTTGAGGAAATCATAGAGAACCTCACTTACACGGAAACCCTGTACCTGACCCTGCGGGGTGAACTTCCCACAAAAGAAGAGACTCGTCTTTTAAATGCAGTGCTCTGTTCTATTCCCGATCACCAGTTTGTAGCATCCACGGCGCCTGCGGCCCGGTTCGCCGCCTCGGCCTTTCCTGATTCTCCCATACCGGGCATAGCCGCTGGCATCCTCACCATGGGGTCTTATACAGTATCGCCCCAGGATTCCGCTGATTTTATTAATGAATCATATGAGATGATGGTCGCACAACATTTGAGTATCAAAGAGGCCGCAGCTGATGTAGTTGCAGAATGCCTTAAAAGCAAGACACGCATTCCCGGTTTTGGACACCCAACTTACCAGAAGGTGGATCCTCGTTCCGAGGCCCTCAAGAAAGTGGCACGGGAATGCGGGT
>JAUWMY010000314.1 GCA_030612945.1 Desulfobacteraceae bacterium | reverse complement strand
CCCCGCCAAAGTGTCATTTTCGGGATATCAATGCCGTGTTCGGAAAGAAGAAAGCGACCAACCCGATCAATGCTCACACGTCGCCCCTTAAGATTTTCGGTTCGAATGAATTGCCGTACAACTGGCTGAAGATTTTCCAAGAGGCTATCTCGCGGTCTACCTGGGCGATTTGCAGACAACACTACAACCTGCTCGCCGCTTCGAGAATAACGAGACATTATCCTTTTTACCGTAGCCCGGCCGGCCACCCAAAATACCCCACCTATGGCCACTTCAAAATACCCCACCTAAATAGCTTCAAAATGTAGGTTTTGACCTTCAGGTCAATTCACAAATTGGCGACAGAACGTTAAATAGACTCCCAGTGAAATAGAAACTTAGCTGGGAGGAAGAAAGGATGAACGTTTTGAAGCCGGACAAGAAAGCTACAATAATTACACTGCTTAAGAATGGTATTAGCCAGCGTGAAATTAGCCGGAAGACGAAGATTCATAGGAAAACGGTAAGGAGATACGCAAATGAAAGTGGTCTTTTTCCCGCAAATCCGGATTTAGATTCAAAATACCCCACTGAAGGGAAGGTGGCCACCGGGCCTGATTGCATAATCAGTCAAAATCCCCCACCCTGGCCACCGGGAATCAGTGTATCCAAGGAAGAAAAGCGGGCAATTCCATTACATGCCAGATCGGCCTGTGAACCTCACCGAGGATGGATTCAAGATCAGGTGAGGCTTGGGAGAAATGCGGTAGCGATTTACCAGGATTTGGTTGAGCGTTTTGGTTTTACAAACAAATACAATAGCGTAAAGCGTTTTGTAAGAGGGCTAAAGAAAGAGGACCCTAAGCAGTTTGATCGACTGGAATTTTTACCAGGTGAAGAGGCTCAGGTGGATTATGGCAAGGGCGCCAGGACGCTTCATTCGACAGGGAGATATCGCAAACCTCGTCTCTTTGTAATGACATTAAAATACTCCAGGCGTTCATTCCGGAAAGTGGTTTGGAGATCAAGCAAGGAAACATGGGCGAAACTTCATGAGCAGGCATTTCGATATTTTGGGGGTTGCACCCAGTATGTGGTCCTGGACAATTTGAAAGAGGGTGTAATCAAGCCCGATATTTACGAACCTGAATTAAACGCTGTTTATGCGGCCATGCTGGACCATTATGAGGTTGTTGCTGATCCGGCAAGGGTTCGAGATCCAAACAGGAAAGGGACTGTGGAAAATGCCATACAGCATACACAGGATACGGCCTTGAAAGGTCGCACATTTGAATCGATTGAAAGGCAGAATGAGTGGCTTATCCACTGGGAGAAAAGATGGGCTGCCCAGCGTATACACGGGAGGACAAAGCGCCAGGTTGAAGAGATGTTTCAGGAGGAAAAACCGTATCTTAAGCAACTTCCTCTGACTTCATTTAGGTACTTTAGTCAAGAGACCCGTACTGTCTGGGATGACGGCGCCATTCAAGTGGGCAAATCCTATTATTCAGCCTTACCGGCTCCGCTGTATAAAAAGGTTATTGTAAGGATTTATGACACTGAGATTGAGATTATCGATCCTGTAACGATGGAGGTTATTCGCAGGCACGTAAAAAGCAAATGGCCAGGGTCTGTGCAGATGGAACCAGGGGATAGGATTTTCAACCCCTCACGTCAAACAAATTATCTCTTTGCCAAAGCAGAGAGCATTGGTCCTTCAACCAAAAAGCTCTGTAAGCTCCTAT
Source organism: Desulfobacteraceae bacterium (assembly GCA_030612945.1). Classification (GTDB taxonomy): domain Bacteria; phylum Desulfobacterota; class DSM-4660; order Desulfatiglandales; family Desulfatiglandaceae; genus 4484-190-2. The sequence continues at coordinate 2,541 of JAUWMY010000314.1, read as the reverse complement.
TTGAAGAAGAAGGCAGAACCGGTCAAAGACGAATGCAGGGGATTGTAAATCTGGTACGACATTATGAAGCCTGCTACGTCGAGCAAGCCGCCATAAAAGCCATTAAGGTAGATCTACGTAGTTACAGGTCTGTTCGTAAGCTTGTGAAAACTTTAGCTGAAAAAAACAAAGGGGAAAAAGAGAGGGATTCTGATTCGCTTATCCAGGAACACAAATTAATACGACCTCCGCAAGACTATGCTGCATTCTGGGAACAAAACGCAGCTCAAACAGAAGTTTGTGAACAATCCCCGGCAGGATCGGAGAGAGTGAGGGGAAAGAGTCGTTTTGTCATGCCGAGAGAACAACTACCCAAGATCTGGCAAAGTGCAAGCTGGGAGAAAGTGATTGAAGTTTTTGGGCTGGAAGTTGATGAAAAACGCCGCAGTAAAGCCGATGAGATATGGATCAAGTCGCCTTTTACAGGCGAAAATACGGCTTCGCTGCATTTGCATCTGACGGAGAATATATTCAAGGATTTCAGTAGTGGTCTGGGCGCCAAAGTCGGTGTGCTCAATTTTTGTCAGGATCTGTTGAGGCTGCAAGGCCAGGCAATGAACTGCTATGAAGTAGCCTCTTGGATGATGGAAAATGGAATCTCAAACATGGATGTAAGTTCACAGGAGGTAAAACAGAATGTTCAGGTATCAAAAGGACCTAAGGAAAATAAACCGATTAGGGTAGATTTGCGGCACTGGTTACAGCCGCAACATCCAGAGTTGCGACGTCGGCAGGTTTCAGAGACAACCTGTCGGTATCTGGGATGCGGTTTTCTGCCGGAAAGGGCAAAAGGATCACCTCTCAATGGACGGTTGGTGTTTCAGGTACGCGGGGTATCCGGATTAAAGCCGGTTATCCTGACACATGTCGGCCGGGCCTTGACGCCGCAACAAGAAAAAACAGATGGCAAATACTGGAGCTTTCCGTTCTTCAAGAGATTGGAAATATACAACCATGACAAGCTGTTATTAGATGCCTCGGCAAAGCAGCAGGTGGAGCGGTTTGGACTGGTGCTGGTAGAAGGTTTCTTTGATGTGGCAGCTTTGGTCGAATCCGGTTGTTTGAACGTCGGGGCGTTGATGGGGTCACACATGACAGAAAAACAGATAGCCCTAATAAAATTTATCAGTTCACGTGTCCCAATTTCCAAAATAACAGTTTTCCTCGATAGGGACGAAGCCGGGATTGCCGGCGCCGAGAAAGCAGTTGACCTGCTTCGGGACAATGGGTTTTCAGCCGAGTCCTTTGACTGGAACCAGACCTTTGAGCCGTCAGGCCTCTCCTTGGCTAAAATCCCGACTACAATCAAGGATGCAGGGGATATGTCAGTTAGGCAGCTCCAGTGGTTGCGAACACAGGGCAGAATTTGATTAGGCAGGTCGATTTTGTTCAACCAGGATGTAAGGGATGAAAACAAAAAAAGGAGGTATAGGATATGCCGATGTCTATGCAGGAAATAGAGAAAAACCTGGAAACACTTCGTTTAAATGGTATGCGAGCAACATTAGAAACCCGTGCAATACAGGCAAATCAAGGGGAATCTTCTTTCTTGGAAGTCTTTTCATGCCTGCTTCAAGATGAGATGGACTTCAGACTCTCACGTCTTATAGAACGTAGATTTAAGGCCTCTGGCCTTGATGAGAGGAAAATGTTGAGTGAGTTCGACTGGGGCTTTAATCCAAGGCTTCCAAAAAAGGAAATCTTTGAGCTGGTAACCATCAAGTTTATACAAAACGGTGAAGATGCACTCCTAATAGGCTCACCCGGAACAGGAAAAAGCCATATTGCCAAAACAGTTGCTCATGCTGCAACACAGGCATGCCATCAGGTTGTTTATCGTGAAGCCCACACCTTTTTTGAAGATATCTTCGAAGCCACTCAAACAGGGAAGAAAAAAAAGATTACCAAACTTTTCTCAGAAGCAGATTTGCTGATAATAGATGATCTTTTCCTGAGAAAAAGAGTGCCTGAAGATGCGGCCGATGATCTACTTGATATCATACTGAATCGTTACTCAAAGAAGAAAAGCACACTCATAACATCCAACCGTCCTGTTGGAGATTGGGGCAAACTACTCAAAGACAATGCGGCCTCCTCTGCAATCCTTGACAGATTGCTCCATCGTGGCCACATGCTCAAATTTGAAGGAAAAAGCTACAGGCTTAAGGAGGCCTCAGAAAAACTTGCTTTAGGGAAGAAGAAAGAATAAATTATAACCGTTCTGTCGCTGAAAATCTTCCCTTTCCACGGTGGGGATCCTCCAGTGGACACCACCAGGGGTGGGGTATTTTGAAGTGGCCATAGGTGGGGCATTTTGAAGTGGCCATCCGGGCCGTAGCAACCCCTATTCCCATACCAGCGGCAGTACGCCCCGCAGAGTCCTTGGTTGATACAGTTTTTTGCGACTTGCGTTCCTCATCGAAATGGCTTTTCAGATGGACAACCATTTCGATCATTTCAGGAGAAAACTGTTTCCCTTGGAGCGGCACCTTATGGTCCCCC
>JAUWMY010000544.1 GCA_030612945.1 Desulfobacteraceae bacterium | reverse complement strand
GATAAGGAAAAGATTCATATTTCAATTCCTAAATTCCTAAATTCCTGAATTCTACGAGTATCCAATTTTCATGAAAACTGTACAAAAACAAACGAGAACAACTACTTAACCACTCAACTTCTTAACCACTTAACGAGGTCTGTATGAATGAAGACAGGCTCATTTGCTCAGAATGCGGTCAGACAGTCAATAAAAGCAAGGGCTGTATAATTGACGATAAGGCCGTGTGTTTTACGTGTATGTATGGGGATATAACACCGTTTGACATCTATCCAATTGGCAGCGTGAGAACAAAGCTGGAAAACAAGGAAACAAGTAATCTTCCTGCCGACCTCAACGGGATATCCTGTATTGATCTCTTTCCTTCTCAAAAGCGATTCTTATATAAGCTGGAAGAGGAAACCTCTTTGCTTATTGTTTATTATCTTCATAAGGTGAAATCAGTGATTACGGTGTTTAATAGGCGGTTGGACGGCAAGAAAGTCGGGGTTTTTGCCTCTCGTACCCCAAACCGACTGTCAAAAATTGCTGTTCAAGACGTAAGACTCCTGAAGATCGAGGGGAATAAACTTTATGTGGGCGGGCTCGATGCGATGGATGAAAGTCCGGTCCTTGACATAAAATTAGGCCTGGGGCGTCGTAGAGCATCCGGACGGTGAAAGACGCTCGTCTTTTGCCAAGACCAGGGCAGCCCATGATTCAAGGGTAAACTGTTGAGAGATGATCATCCCTATTCCCGTGAAGAGTTGTTTCATCTCGTCTAACTGATTTTCTCCAAATCCGGAGACAACAGCCAGGCCCTTGTCCTTCAGATGTCCGGGGAGACATTTCCCCGTTCGTATGAGTACGGAAGCTACCAGGTTGGCCATGATCAGATCATATTTTTCCTGCACAGCATCCCAGGAGCCCTCTTTGATTTTTATCGCGCGGGCGAGGTGATTCAATTTCACGTTTCCTTCTGCCGCCTCTGCAGAGGGGCCATCAATTTCAACCCCGAGCGCGCTTTTTGCGCCCATCTTAATGGCAGCAATGGCAAGGAGACCTGTCCCGCAACCAAAATCAAGAACCTTCCCCCCTCGCAACCTCTGTGTATTGGATGTGTCTCTGGCTATTAGATCCATGATTTTCAGACATAGCCGGGTCGAAGGATGTTTGCCCGATCCAAAGGCGTTGTGTGGGTCCAGTATAATAGTCCGGCCATCTGCTGTCTGTGGTACGGAGGTGCCCCATGGCTGAACTGTAATGGAGGGCACAGGGTTAAAGGGTTTTGCGAACCGGCTACTTCCGATGGATGGCTCTGAATAGGCAAGATTGCGAACCCTGATATCGAATTTTGTGCTTAAAGAAAGTGCTTTCTCCACACTTGTGATGGTTCTATAAAGGCCCCTGAGTGTATCGTCAAGTAGATCATGATCCGTCTCTACGAAGGAGATTCTTCCCCACTCCTCTTCATTATTTCTACTCCATTGCGGCATTTTTTCAAATCCTGGTGAAAAACACCTCAACTCATGCTGGAGTTTTTGCAGAGGAAAAATCGGTCCTTCTATGGAAATTTCATACTGCATGGTCTTCTTCCGTCTAAAAAAACCTTCATTTTTCGTAACCGTTCACGGGTTCAAAGCCCGCCCTGGTGCGACTCGTGGCATGATTCCAAACCTGTGCTTGAGTAGGCTTAGACTGTACTTTTCGTATGTATAATCCCGATGATCGGTCTGGGCCAGGGGTTCAGAGGTTCAGAGGTTGCATTCTTATCACCATACGTCATTTTGTAAACGTTTTGTACGGGAAAACCGACCGCTTCCACATCCCCACAAACCTGCCCGCCATTGCCGACCTCTTGGGATATGCCCGTTCTGTACATGACAGGCGAGGCAGGCGGGTCTGGAACATGGTATTTGGCAATTATGTGGCAAATCCAGCATTTTTTGCGAGGACTTCTGG
>JAUWMY010000204.1 GCA_030612945.1 Desulfobacteraceae bacterium | reverse complement strand
AACCGAGTAACGAGCAACCAGCAACGAGCAACCAGCAACGAGCAACCAGAAACGAGAAACGAGCAACGAGTAACGAGTAACGAGCAACGAGTAACGAGCAACGAGCAACGAGAACATGAAAATTTTTGACAAAAAATTATTAGCCGTCGAGGTTGCCGGCAGACATATAAGGGCTGCGGTAGTTACAAAAAAGGGCAGGGGCTTTGAAATACTTGATTTTTCACAGGTTGACAGGCCCGATCCCGAGGACGATCTGCCTGCAATTGAGGCTATCAAGACCCTTGCAACGCGGATGGATTATACTTCCGGTCCGGCCGTATATGTCACCTCGCTTGCCAGGGCTGTCGAGATCTCCATGAACAGGAAAAAGATCTCGAAGATGAAGCATTACCAGCTCATGGAGGCGGTAAAGTGGGAGGTGGAACCATACACGGGCGTGACCGGCATGCAGGCTCTTATTGGAGTAAAAAAGAAAGAAAAGGCCGCTCCTGAGCCGGGCATGATACTGGAACAGGATGAGGAAGATATCGCTGTCAATGTATCGGTGATAGAAAAAAACATATACCGCGCTATAAAAGAGAGGTTTAAGGTTGCCGGATTCAAGCTGGTCCGTATTTACCCCCCTGAGGTCTGTTTTTACATGCCGGTCTTTATGGAACAGTTTGAGTCCCCACGGGCCATCCTCGACATCGGACAGGATTACTCCAATTTTGCCATCCTGAAGGGGGAAAGCCCAACTCTTATCAACACGCTTCCTGTCAGCATGGAAGCAATTATTGACCACCTTACAGGGAATCCCTCCGAAGAACTGGAGAGCAGCCTGAAATTCACGGCAAGACAGGTTCCTGAACCCATGCCGCTTATCATAAGCGGACCCGGAGCAGGGGAGAGACGAATTGTCGATTATATCTCATCTCTTTCCGCAAACGGGGCAGAACCGATCACCTTAAAAAAAGCAGCCGGTTTGACAGGCGGCGGTGATGACAGCCTGAATGCGGTCTATGCCACGGTGGCCGGAGCCGGAATCAGGGATCTCAAGTCAAAAAAAGAGAGGCTCGCAGGCATAAACGATGCGGAACCCCTTGTTCCCCGTTTGAAAAAGAGCGCCTATCTCATGCCGCTGATAGCCACCGTCCTTCTGATAACCTTTCTTTTCGGGCACTTTCAGTATATGAGGTGGCAGGAAAGTTCCTTTAAGTCAAGAATAGCAAAGCTTTCAGCAGAGTTGAATGAAAAAAAGGCCCGCAATTCAAAATACGACAGGGCATTAAAGGAATCAGAGGACATCAGAAAAGAGATTGAGCTTGCAAAAAACAGAATTGCCTTTGCCACAAATAAGGCAGATGAGGATATTGCGCATGTCATCAATTTTTTCAGTGACCTTGCCGGCTTGATCCCTGAAAACGTCATCCTTGAAAAGCTGATTCAGGAAAACAAGCTGGAATACAGCCTCGCGGGCAAATCCCTGGATTTGAGTTCTGTAGGAGGGTTTGCCACAAAGATGCAGGCAAAAAAATGGTGTGAATCCGTGGTGATAAAATCTATTAAGAAGACAGAGGCGGACAGGCTCAGTTTTGAGTTTTCTGTAAAGACGCGGATGGCAAGTGGATGAAAAAGCTGACCAAGCTTGAGAAATTCGGTCTCGTTGCCGCCATTATTATTGCGGGGACCTATTTTTATATGGGAAAGATCTATGACCCCCAGGCAAAGGCCCTGAAAAAAACCGTTATAAAACTGAACAAGATTATAGGAGAGATTAATTCCATCAAAGAGGTTTCATCTGTAGAATCGATTAACAGAACAATCAAAAAGCGCAAAGAGGAGCTTGAAAAGGTTAAATCTGATCTGAAAGATACTGTTATAACAACAGGGAAAGAATCTGAAATCACCGAGCTGCTCAGCATGATAAACAGACTTGTCGATCAAAGCCGCCTTGTAGTGAAAAGCATTGTCCCCAAAGGGAAGGTTGCCGGCGCCTTATTTGCCTGGTCTTCCTTTGATCTTGATATGGAAGGCTCGTTTTATTTTTTTCTGGACTTTCTTTCTGACCTTAAAAAGATGCACGATTCGGTGAAAATTCAGAACATAAATATTGAAAAGAACGGTGACGTTGGTGATGTCCTTAAGATTAATATGACACTGATGATTTGATGCTGGTCGCTGGATGAGTAGTCGAGTGGGGAATTGGTCGAGTAGTCGAGTAGTCGAGTGGGGAATTAGATGGATTAGAAGGTAGGAAAAAACTGTAGGGGCGGCTTTATGCCGCCCGCCAAATTGATTCGGGCGGGATAAACCCGCCCCTACGGGTAACAAAGCAGCGAGTAGGGTGGGGCCTGCCCCACCATCACTGAACCGCAGAATATCGAACAAGGAATATCGAATGTCGAAGTAACGAGTAACGAGCAACAAGAAACGAGAAGCATATGAAAAGAAAGATTATCGTAACAACTTTTATCCTGTTTTTATTTTCCGTGGCCACAGGGCTTTGCCAGGAGAGGAGTCCCTTTGAAGAGGCTTCCAAGAGTCTTTACAACTACGAAAAGGCCCTGGCTACCCTCAACCTGAAGGGGATCATAACCACTGACAGGTTCAGCAAGGCTATCTTTTTTATACATGAGGTTTATTCGGTTTTATCCCCCGGGGATGAATTCTGCGTAACCGTGGAAGGTTTGAAATACACCTTTACAGTAAAGGACATCGAGAAAAAAAATGTAATCCTTATGGATACTGATGGAAAAACCTATGAGGTATCGCCGTAATGCTGAAAACAGATAAGAACCGGATGTTGTTTCTCGCCCTTGTATTTCTACTGTTTGTTATTTCAGGATGTTCCCATACCGCAACCCGAAAAGAAATGGATGGCGGTATCGCCGGCCGGCAGGAGATACTTGAAGCTCCGAAAAGACCGGATTCATTGCCTGAAATGCCGGAAGAAAAGCCGATTGTAAAGATCATATCGGGCGCTGAAGTAAGCGGCATTGAAGAGGCGCAAAGGAAGCTTTCCGGAAAAAAAGACGGGTTTTTAGGTATGAAGGAGATGTTGCATACAATCATTTTAAGGGAGGTCCCTGTCGGGTGTATTGTCGAGATCCTGACAGAGATGTGCGGGTACAATGTGATTGCATCAAACGGGGCCGCAGAGCAAAAGATCAGTATCTATATGCAGAACCTGCCGTTAAGGGAGGCGATCGAGTCCGTGTGCCGGTTAAACGATCTGTGGTACAGGGAGGATATGCGGGTTATTACGCTCATGACCGCAGATGAATATGCAAACGAAATGGTGGTCAGGAGAAATGAAAAGACCAGGGCATTTTACATGCGATATACCAATGCTGAGGACATGGCAAAGATCATCCAGGCCGTCATGGGCGCCCAGGTTGAACTTAAGTCTATTTCCGGCGAAAAGGTCTATGGCCATGTCGAGGCGGACAGTTCATCAGGAGGGGGCGGTTCTGCGGGTGAGGCTGAACCTGTTCTGACCGAAGAGGATAAGAAAAAGCTCCTGGCCCTGGGGATTACAGAAAAGTCAGGAGATGTCGTGGCGTTGGCGGAAAAGATAGGCAAGCCGCTTCCCGCTACAATCACGGTGTTTAAGAGAAACAACTGCATCGTGGCCAGGTCTCTTGATGAAACCCTTTTACAGGAGATGGGCAAAATCATCGAGGCGCTTGATACGCCTACCAACCAGGTTTTGTTAGAGATAAAGATACTCCAGATAAATCTTGGCGATGGGTTTGAAAGCTTTTTCCAGATGGGTTATTCGGATTCGGAGCATACTGATGCAGCCGGCATTCCTGATTCAGGCGGTAGTTTTTCCCGAGGCGGGCATGACTTGTTCGCCATGCCCGGCGCAGGGCTTGTTTCATCAACGCTTGGCTACGTGTTTTCAAATGAAGTTATCAATGCGCGGATTGAGTTTTTTGCAAGCCAGGGACGGGCGGAGATCCTCTCTACCCCGTTTCTTATGAGCGCCAATAACAGCAAGGTGGAATTCTTTGTAGGCGAAGAGACCCCGCTCAGGGGTGATGTGGCGGTCACTACTAATACCATTGTCGGCGCCGGGGGCCTTCCTGTTGTAATTGTGACATTTACGCAAGATATCAGGAAAGAGGAGCTTGGAACGGACGTGACCATATCTTCATTTATCAACGAGGACAGCACTATTACCATGGATATTGAGACTGAAATATCCACCGCAAATCTGAATATGACGCAAGTATCCGTGGTGAATCCCGCGACCGGTATGCCAACGCTTTTTCCACTGGACGGGGTGAACAAGACCGAAATAAAGTCGATCATTGCGGCAAAATCGGGTCAATCCGTGGCGATCGGGGGGATCATAAAAGAACAGGATGAATCCGAGGAAAAAAAGGTCCCTTTTCTTGGCGATATTCCTGTTCTCGGATTTTTCTTTAAAAAGATAATAAAACATAAGACCAAGACAGAAACGGTTATTATCCTGACCCCGCACGTAATAACCCATCCGGCCCTGGCAGGGAAAATATCAGGGGAATTTCTGAACAAAAGGAGCTCCCATCCGGTGATAGTGGATGATGAGGAGAATATTTTGGAATACGAAACAAAGGATTAAGGAGTAGTCGAGTGGATGATTGGATGATTGGATGATTTGGGAATTTAGGGATTGAGGATCCGCAGATTACGCAGATTACACGGATTAGAAGGTATGAAAAACTGTAGGGGCGGCTTTATGCCGCCAAATTGATTCGGGCGGGATAAACCCGCCCCTACGGGTAACAAGTAACCAGCAACGAGCAACGAGCAACGAGCAACGAGCAACGAGCAACGAGTAACCAGCAACGAGTAACGAGCTATGAATTTACCTGCTAAACCGCTGAGTATAACCGGGCTCTTTCGGGAGACCATGAAAAGGAAGGCCTCGGACCTCCATCTCAATGCGGGCATGCCTCCGGTATTTCGCATAAAGGGGCAACTGCATTCCATGGATTGCGATCCCTGCAGCCCGGAAGAGATAAAAGATATGCTTTACAGTCTTCTTACACCAAGGCACAAGGATGTGCTTGAAAAAAAGAAGTCTGTGGATTTTGCCCTGAGCATAAACGATGTGGGGAGATTCAGGGTTGCGGCATATTACCAGAAGGGGGCGATAAGCGTGGCTTTCAGGATGCTTATGGACGGGATACCCACTTTCTCGAACCTTAACCTTCCGGAGAGCCTTTCAAGGCTCTCAAAGTTTCGTGACGGTCTGGTTCTTGTGACCGGTGTGACCGGTTCCGGCAAATCAACCACCCTGGCAACAGTAATTGACGATATCAACTCGACTTCCAGGCTCAACATCATCACTATTGAAGATCCTATCGAGTATATTCACCAGAACAATAAATGTATTATCAACCAGAGAGAGCTGTACACAGATGTCGATTCTTTTGTTGCGGCCTTAAGGGATTCCCTCCGGGCCGACCCTGATGTGATCCTGGTAGGCGAGATGAGGGATACCGATACGATACGCACGGCGATTATGGCCGCGGAAACAGGCCACCT
>JAUWMY010000533.1 GCA_030612945.1 Desulfobacteraceae bacterium | reverse complement strand
ATCGAATCGAAGTGTTATATGTATTTCTTGTTCCATCACGGTCTCTTTCTCCTGGTTTTTGGTGTTGTTGCCTTAACCATAGAAGGAGATCGTGATTTAATCAATTTTTATATCAGGTACACACTTTTGAACGATACCAATTTTTTCTGCGCAATTTGAACACAAATTTATTTATAAGGTACTAATATCCTCTTGATTTAAAACGGCCTTAGGGAACCGCAATCGGGACACTGCCAGTTTACTCCGCTGCAGGTCAATCCCCACAAATTCTCTTCCATGCAGGTGTTACAGATTTGAAAACCGCAAGGACATGTCCAGCAAAAAGGCTGTTTCTTAACGCAGCAGCTGCATACATACTCCTTTCTCTTGCGTTTTCTTTTTTTACTCTGTTCTTTGGCCATATGTGAAAGAGCTTGGAAAGGATTGATGCCAGTTGACCGTTATCGGTTGTACGTTGTCAGTTGGTAACTTCTCAAAAAGTTCGGGTGGAGTTTATCCGTAAGGATTTTATAAAAGGCTTACGCCTAAACTCCGAAAGGCTATAGAGCCATTATCATTCGCTCAATCACGGTTATAATTCAATCATAGGCCCTTGTTCATCCTGCTTGCCTATCAAGATATTCGCTTCGGTAAGGCCACATCTGCCCAGTGCCTCCTCTGCTTCCCTGTAGGCCTTGTCAGGCTCATTATTGGTTTCACTGAGATGGGCGAGAACAACATATTTCAGGTTCTCTTTGGATATAACGCTAAGAAGGTCGCCCGCCTGTTTGTTGGAAAGATGTCCTTCAGACCCTTTTATTCTTCTTTTTATACTCAGTGGATAAGGTCCTTGCTCCAGCATCTCCTGATCGTAGTTAAATTCAAGGATAAGCGCATCGCAGCCCTTCAAACGATCTTCCACTAACCTTGTGCTCTTTCCAAGATCAGTGCTCAATCCAATTCTCGTTCCGTTCGAGGAAAGAACGAGTCCAAAAGGGTCTGCCGCATCATGACACTTGGTAAAGGTCTCAACGCAAAGATCGTTGATGTTCATGGCCTGCCCTGTTTGAAAAATCACCGGTCTGGACAGATTCCCCAGCGCTTTGCGTCCCTTTTCAAAAGTTTTTTTGTTTAAATAAACGGGGAGATCAAAACGTCTGGCCAGCGGGCCTGCACCTTTAATATGATCCGTATGCTCATGTGTAATTATGAGTGCATCCAGTTCTTTCGCCTTCACCCCCACCAGCTCAAGACGTCGCTCAATCTCGCGGCAGCTTATCCCTGCATCTACCAGGATGCAGGCGTTTTCCGTTCCTACGTAATATGCATTTCCACTGCTGCCTGAGGCTAATACAGAAAATTTCATTGCAAATCGTCTCTGACTACGCTCTCAGAGCTGGAGCCCTGAGGAGCCGGATTTCTATTCTGAATTCAAACTTTAGGCATTTTAGGCACTTTAGTTCACTTTAGATCACTTTACTCCCGTATGTCCAAAACCCCCATGCCCTCTGGAGGTTGCATCAAGATCATTTACCTCCACAAGGTCGGCCCGATACACCCTGGAAAAGACCATTTGGGCAATCCGGTCTCCGCTTTTTATTTCAAACGGCTCAGTTCCCCAGTTGATCATAATAATGCCTATTTCTCCCCTGTAATCAGAATCAATGGTCCCCGGCGAATTCACCATCCCAATGCCATAATGAAGCGCAAGGCCACTTCGCGGCCTGATCTGTGCCTCATATCCAGGTGGTACGGACACCGCCAGTCCTGTGGAAATAAGTTTTATTTCACCTGGTTTGAGTAAAACACGTTCCTTGACAGCGGCCCTGATATCCATGCCGGAGGAACCTTGTGACTCATAGACAGGTAATGGCATATTGTTACCATCTTCCAGTCTTCTGACCTTGACTGGTATTGTCTCCACCTGTGACCTCTCTGAATAAAAAATGCCTAAAGTGTCTAAAGTGAACTAAAGTGCCTAAAGTTGATAGAAACAAACCCTTATACCCTACCCGGATAAACCGGAACTAAATTGAATATTGACGATTGAATATTGACGATTGAATATTGACGATTTGAGGAGTCGCTTCGCTCCGTCTATTTAAATAAAGTAGACAGAATTTCACAGATAAGAAACTCAATCTCCAAATCCCTCAATCTTTTAATTCTTAAGCAGGATAC
>JAUWMY010000475.1 GCA_030612945.1 Desulfobacteraceae bacterium | reverse complement strand
TTATCCTTTTCCGTTGCTCTGGCCGAGGCGATGCAGGCCGGGTGGATAGAGCCGATGAAGAGAGGTTATACGCCCGTCCCCATGGAGGAAAAGATTCAAAAATGGGAAAAGGAAAATCATATTGCCGCTGCGGGGAGCTATTATGTGCACATGGCTTTGACCCACTACTATTTCGGAGAGTATGAAAAGGCCGAAGAGTATTTATTTAAAGTCAGAGAGTATCTGAGAGGGCTCACCGACCATTTACTAAAGCGACAGTGGCATGTCTTTCAGGTACTGAATGCCCTCAGGCTGTATGCAAGGGGAATCATCTACAAAAGCAAAGAAGAATTATTAGCTTATATTCAACCGCTCATCAAAAAGGTTGAAACCTGGGCTCAATACGGGCCAATGCTTAAGCCTTATATTGCTTTTATCTATGCAGAACTGGAAAGAGTTACCGGGGATTTCAGAAAGGCAAGAAGTCTCTATTTTGATGCTATAGCTGCTGCCCATGAACAGCGTTTTACTTTGCTGGAAGCTCACATTAATGAATGTCGTGGAGAGCTTCTCAAGGATGCAGGTTTTGATACGGCTCGGGTTTACTTTGTCGAGGCCGCCCGGCTATACAGAAAATGCCTGGCAGAACGTAAAGAGATCTTACTCATGGACAAATACCCTGAGTATTTTGAGGAAGAGGCGCCTGCTTACGCGCCGGCAGAAGAAGAGTCGGCTGCTTACACCCTTCCCGGCCTGGACGTTGACTACCTCATGAAATCCTCCCTTGCCATTTCAGCAGAGCTCGATCCCAAAGTACTGTTGAAAAAGATCATGAATGTTGTGCTGGAGGCCTCGGGGGCGCAGCATGGGTATCTTTTGATTGAAGAGGGCGGCAGTCTGATTGTCCGCGCCGAAAATCACATCGCCAAAAAAGATGCTGTCCGCACTGTCAAATACAACCTTGAAGATGCCGCGGACGTTTGTAAGGAGATCATCCGTTATGTGCGCCGGACTAAAGAGAGGGTGGTCCTGAACAATGCTTCGGAACAGGGTGAGTTTAAGGACAATCCCAATCTTCAGAGGATGGGCCTTAAGTCGGTCCTTTGCCTTCCATTGATCAAGCAATCCAGTTTGATTGGAATTCTATACCTGGAAAACCGTTTGTCGGATTCGGTTTTCACACCGGAAAGGACAGAGATGACCGAGCTGCTGACTTCCCAGGCGGCCATCTCTTTTGAAAACGTCCGTCTGCTCGACGAGATGAGACAGGCGGAGGATCAAATCAAGGCATCGCTTCAAGAGAAAGAAGTGCTTTTAAAAGAAATTCACCACCGGGTTAAAAACAATTTGCAGGTTATTTACAGTCTGCTCAGGCTTCAGTCTACGCATATCAAGGATAAACATGACGTGGAGATATTCAAGGAGAGCCAGAATCGTGTCAGGTCAATGGCATTCGTTCATGAAAAACTGTATCAATCAGAAGACCTGGCGATGATTGACTTTGCTGAATATACCAGAAAGCTCACAACCTCTTTGTTCCATTCGTATGCGGCCTATCCGGAGATCATAACTCTGGAGATCAATGCGGACAATGTCTTTCTGGGTATTGATAATGCCATCCCTTGTGGTTTGATTATAAATGAACTTGTTTCAAATTGCCTGAAACACGCTTTCCCAAGGGGTAAGAAGGGAAAAATATGCGTTGAACTTCATTCGAACAGGGACCTGCATGCAGGTAATAAGTTTACACTGATAGTCAGTGATAACGGCGCCCGCTTCCCAAAAGATTTAGACTTCCGAAAAGCGGAAACATTAGGTTTGCAATTAGTAACGACTCTGGTAAAACAACTTAAAGGGACGATTGAGCTTGATAGAGATGATAGAACAAAATTTGAGATTACATTTGCCCCGAGAGAGAAAAATAATAATTGAGGGATTTAGGGATTGAGGGATTGAGGGATTGGGGGGTTTGATAAAGCAAGTAATTTAGTAAAATACGAATATCGAATGTCGAACAAGGAATGTCGAACAACAGAAGTTTTTTAAAAGAAATAAATCAATATCCTTTACTTCGATATTCTGCGGTTCCTTGTTCTGCGGTTCAAAATTAATCACGACTGGAGACCAGGTATGGGTTTTAGGAATGCTGGAATTGAGGGATTGCCTGTAAGTAGTCGAGTAGTCAACCACTCGACCACTCGACCAGTTTCCCACTCGACCAATATCAAAGAGGGTTAAGACAATGACGAATGCACAGATCCTGATTGTTGAAGATGAAGGCATCATCGCGAAGGATATACAAAATACGTTGGAAGGTTTGGGATATGCTGTTCCTGCTATCGCATCTTCCGGAGAGGGAGCTATTAAAAAAGCAGCGGAAGCGCTCCCGGATTTAGTGCTTATGGATATCGTGTTAGAAGGGCACATGGACGGCGTGGAAGCGGCTGAGCAAATCCGGGATCGTCTCGATATTCCAGTGGTATATCTCACTGCTTATGCAGACAACAAAACATTGCAGCGGGCAAAGGTGACAGAGCCTTATGGCTACATACTCAAACCTTTCAGTGAAAGAGAATTATACACTACCATCGAGATGGCCCTTTACAAGCATAAGATGGAAAAGAAATTAAGAGAGAGTGAACAATGGCTTGCCACCACACTCAAAAGTATAGGCGATGCCGTGATTGCCACCGATGCCGGAGGATTCGTAACATTCATGAATCCCGTTGCCGAGGTTTTAACGGGATGGAAGCAGGAAGACACTGCAGGAAAACCTTTGAAAAAGGTTTTCAAAATCATAAATGCGGAAACAGGTAAACAGGCCGAGGATCCTGCAACGAGGGTGCTCCGAGAAGGTGTTGTCGTGGGGCTGGCAAATCATACAATGTTGATAGCCAGAGACGGAACGAAATACCCTATCGATGACAGCGGCGCTCCTATCAGAG
>JAUWMY010000490.1 GCA_030612945.1 Desulfobacteraceae bacterium | reverse complement strand
TATTACAGCCCTGTGTCTCTTTCAACAAGGTCAATACCTTTTCCTGGTACAAGGAGCGATGTAACCCGCTACCAGCAGGATACGACCCTACGGATTGGGAAGCAGCCATAAAGGTGGCTGGTGAATGGGGAGATAAAATCCCGATTGGCATGATTTACATCAACGACAGGCCACCCTTTGAAGATCACTTTCCGGTATTAAGTCAAGGGCCTTTGGTTGGACGGGATGTTGACCGGGTGGCGCTAACCAAAATCATGGAAGGTTATTTGTAGATCAGAAAACGCCTTTCTGCATTTCCTCAACCAAAGGCAGGTTGCGCGGCAAAAAGAGAAAAAGAACGGCTTTCAGACGGAAACTTATTAAAGGATACAAATGGCACTGGATGATTTTAAACCGATAGAGATCCAACACAAAGAGATATTCAAACACTTCTTTCTTCAGGACCCTCCTCAGACTTCTGAATTAACCTTTACGAATATCTTCGTCTGGCGGCATCATTACCATCCCATATGGCTTCAGTGGGAAGACTGCATACTGATTATTTTCAAACCTGAGGGGATTACACCATTCTGCCTGCCACCTATTGGTTCTGGAAATAAAAGAAAGGCCCTCGATATCCTTTGTGACACACTTCAGCAACTCACCACGGATGTAAAGATTTGCAGAGTAAGTGAGGAATTCGTTGATAAATATGTGGATCATGATCGTTACGCTTCTTTTTTCGATCGAGACAATAGTGATTACGTCTACCTCACTCTGGATCTCATCCAGTTATCCGGGAGAAAGTATCACAAAAAGAAAAACCTTTTAAATCGATTTATTAAAAACTATACATTCGAATATCGTCACCTGGACATGGAGCTTGTGGAGTGTTTACTTGACATGCAGGAAAACTGGTGCAAGATAAAGGAGTGTGTTGACAAACCCGACCTTCTTGCAGAAGATTATGCTGTATATGAAGCTCTCACCCATTATGAGGAGCTTGATTATCGAGGAGGCGCTATACAGATCAATTCCAGGATTGAGGCGTTTTCCATAGGAGAGAAGCTAAACACCGATACCGCAGTAATTCATCTTGAAAAGGCCAACCCAGAAATCCCAGGCCTCTATGGTGCAATAAATCAGCTCTTTTGCAATAACGACTGGTCTGATATTGAGTACATCAATAGAGAACAGGATCTGGGTATTGAAGGTTTAAGGAAGGCCAAAGAATCCTATAATCCCCACCATATGGTGAATAAATATACTCTCAGCCCTAAAAAAGGCTGAAAAGATCCAAGCAAAAAAACCCCTAGCAAAGACGGAGGTAGATCATGAATGTGTTTAAACTAAATAGCTGGTCCCCCTATGTTGCGGGGGGCATGGTAGGAATTCTCATCTGCCTGTCGGTCCTGATAACCGGAAAGTACTTTGGTGCATCCACGACCTTTGTCCGTTCAGCCGGTCTGATTGAAAAGGTATTTGCGCCTGAACGAGTGGAAAAGATGGACTATTTCGTAAAGAAAAAGGTGAGAATTGACTGGCAGTGGATGTTTGTCGTTGGTGTTTTCTTTGGATCCTTGCTCTCCTCCAGAATTTCAGGGGACTATAGGAAAACAGCTCTACCGCCCATGTGGGAGACAAGGTTCGGGCCTAATAGAGCCAGGAGGTGGGTTATTGCCTTTGTTGGGGGCATTATTGCCATGTTTGGGGCGCGCATGGCCGGAGGGTGACCAAGCGGTCACGGATTGAGCGGTTCGGCTCAATTAGCAGTAAGTGGTTATATCGCCTTGATCTGCTTTTTTATTTCAGGAATTATTATGGCGAAAATACTTTATGGAGGAGGTGAAAACCGATGAACTTACTTTTTTGGGGACTTGTTACTGGCATCTTTTTCGGTTTTCTTCTCCAGAAAGGCCAGGTCTTAAGATACGATAAACAGTTGGGCGCCCTGCGTCTCAGTGATTTTACAATTGTAAAGTTCATGCTCTCCACGGTAATAGTGGCCATGGTTGGCATCTATTTTCTCCATGACTTTGGTCTGGTAGCGTTGAAACCAAAAACGACAGCGCTTGGAGCCAATATCATAGGGGGTCTCATCTTCGGCGCAGGCTGGGGTCTGCTGGGTTATTGCCCTGCTACAGCAGTCGGCGCTCTGGGCGAAGGAAGATGGGACAGTCTATTTGGAATTATCGGCATGCTGTTCGGTGCTGCCATTTACGCTGAAGTCTACCCTGCCCTGAAAACAAATGTGCTTGCGTGGGGGAACTTAGGGAAAATCACCCTTCCCGGCGTATTGGGTATTAACCACTGGATAGTTATAGTAGTCCTGATAATCGCGTTTTGCAGCCTGTTCTACTGGTTTGAGAAAAAAGGGGTTTAATTTTTACTTATGGCCATGTGGGAGGAATCGAATAATGCGCTGGAAACAGTTTTTGACGCCAGTCGCGTCTATGGATACGGATGAGGCAAAGGCCTATATGGCCGAGCACGAAGAAGGTACATTCACTCTTTTGGATGTCAGACAGCCAGGCGAATACGAAAACTCCCGGATTCCGGGAGCAAAGCTCATTCCCTTGCCCGAACTTGTCGATCGTCTTGGGGAGCTGGATCCTGATAAACCCGTTATACCATACTGAGCAGTGGGCGGGCGCAGCCGTGCTGCTGCGCAACTTTTGGCAGGAAAAGGGTTCAAGGAAATCTACAATCTCAAGGGTGGTATCAAGGCATGGCAGGGCCATACAGCAGCAGGCCCGGCAGAGATGGGAATGATTCCT
>JAUWMY010000334.1 GCA_030612945.1 Desulfobacteraceae bacterium | reverse complement strand
CATTCATGATGTGGGTCACCTGATACCCTTTGAATTCCAGATAACGTCTGATCAGGTCTGCAAAAAGGAACCGCCTGCACTGGCCAAGGTGGATCAAATGGCAGAGGGTGGGGCCGCAGGTATACATGGTTATCCGGTTTTCTTCGATTGGGACAATGTCCTCTTTTTTACGCTTAAAGGTATTATAAAGGCGCAGCCCGGACTTCCTTTTTACTTCAAATAATGGGGTGCTCAGATATCTTTCGCCCCCATCGGGCAGGATGACCACTATTCGGCCTTCAGACATTTCTCCGGCAAGTTTCAGGGCTGCGGCCATAGCCGCCCCCGAGCTCATTCCTGCAAATATACCTTCCTTTCTGGCCAGTATCCGCGAGGTATGATAGGCTTCTTCATCATCGATATTAATTATCCTGTGTAGCTTTTCTTTTTTAAAAATGCCTGGCTGATATGACTCCTTCATATTCTTCAGGCCCTGTATCCTGTGCCCCAGGTAAGGCTCTACTCCAATAACCTGGATCTCGGGCTTGAGTTCTCCAAATCGCTTTGCGAGGCCCATCAGGGTGCCTGTGGTGCCCATACTGGCTACTATTACATGGAGATCACCGTTTGTCTGTTCCCAGATTTCCATAGCCGTGCCATGGTAGTGAGCCATCCAGTTTGCGTCGTTGTTGAATTGATCTGCAAGCCAGTATTTTTCAGGCTTTTCTCTGACAAGCTTGTAACCGGTTTCGATTGCCCCATCGGTTCCCAGGTGAGCAGGCGTGAACTCTATTTCCGCCCCCATGGCCTTAAGTATCTTTATCCGCTCCTGGCTGACCGACTCGGACATGGTGAGGAGGATACGGTACCCTTTCACTGAAGCCACAAGTGCGAGACCAATCCCTGTATTTCCGCTGGTTGCCTCCAGAATGATTTTGTCCTTTGTAAGTTCTCCGCTCTTTTCAGCCTCTTCAATCATGTATAAGGCCGGCCTGTCTTTTATGGATCCACCCGGATTAAAAAATTCGAGCTTGGCCAGTATTTCCACGTTTCTATTCGCATTGAGCCTGTTTACGGGAACCAGGGGGGTCCCGCCAATTTGATCCAGGATGCTATGGTGTTTGACACCCATTTGTTCATACCCCTAACCCGGACAAGCCGGAAAAGTGCCTATCAACTGGTAGAACCTTATTATGGTACCACTACCCGAGGTAGTGGTTTAGGCCGATTAATCAACTTTATAATATAAATAGATCTCGATTTGCAATGCCCATAAAATGTGCGCCGGCAAATCCCATTGCGGCCTTATGCAGGAGTCTCAATCCGATCCACCAAGATCTTTTAACATTTTTTTTGACGCCCCTTGACATTTGACAGGTTGGCCTTATTTTTCATCTGTTACGTTTTTATCCCTCTTTTTTCAAAGCCGGGTAAAAATGGAGGTTTTTTTATCTGAATCTAATAATTAGCATTCCCTGAAAAGAGGATGGAGATATATGTAATCCAAAGGAGGTGAGAAGAGGTATTTCCAGAAATCAAATGAAGTTGAACCATAAATTATTCATATTGGAAGGAGATAGTTAAAATGAAAGTAAGACCATTGCATGACCGTGTAATTGTAAAAAGGGTGGAAGAAGAGGAGAAAACGAAGGGTGGTATTATTATCCCTGATACGGCAAAGGAGAAACCCGTAGAGGGTAAAGTTATGGCCGTTGGCAAAGGCAAAATACTGGACAATGGGAACCAGCAGCCTCTTGAAGTCAAGGAAGGCGATAAGATCCTGTTTGGAAAATATGCAGGAACAGAGATCAACATAGAGGGTGATGAACACCTGATCATGAGAGAAGATGATATCATCGCAATCGTAGAATAAACGTATTCTGGGGCTTTTTAATTAACCACAATCAAAAAATGAGGGAGGATTATAAATATGGCAAAAGAGATTAGATACGACACAAAGGCCAGGGAATCAATGCTCAGAGGTATCAATACCCTTGCCGACGCAGTCAAGGTCACATTGGGACCAAAGGGCAGGAATGTCATTCTGGATAAATCCTTTGGCGCACCCACTATCACAAAAGACGGTGTTACAGTAGCCAAGGAAATTGAGCTGGAAGATAAATTTGAAAATATGGGTGCCCAGATGGTCAAGGAGGTTGCATCCAAAACATCTGACGTAGCCGGAGACGGTACAACCACAGCCACGGTCCTGGCACAGGCAATGTACAGAGACGGCTCAAAGCTGGTGGCCGCTGGAGTCAATCCCATGGCCATTAAACGGGGAATTGATAAGGCCATAGAGGTCGCAGTGGCCGAACTGAAAAAGATATCCAAACCTACCAAGGACCAGGAAGAGATCGCCCAGGTGGGAACCATATCAGCCAACAATGACGCAACCATCGGGAACATCATTGCCGAGTCCATGAACAAGGTTGGCAAAGAAGGTGTCATTACGGTGGAGGAAGCAAAAAGCATGGATACCACCCTGGAAGTGGTTGAAGGTATGCAGTTTGATCGCGGCTACCTCTCTCCTTACTTTGTCACCGACGCGGAAAAGATGATATGCAGTTTAACAGAGCCTTATGTTTTGCTTCATGAGAAAAAGATAAGCACCATGAAAGACCTGGTTCCTATCCTGGAGCAGATTGCCAAGATGGGAAAGCCACTCCTGATTGTTGCCGAAGACGTGGAAGGCGAGGCACTTGCCACATTAGTGGTCAACAGGTTGAGAGGGACCCTGCAGTGTTCGGCAGTAAAGGCCCCTGGGTTTGGTGACCGGAGAAAGGCCATGTTAGAGGATATTGCCATCCTGACCGGCGGCAAAGTAATATCAGAGGACCTGGGTCTGAAATTGGAAAATATTACCTTGAACGATCTCGGTACGGCCAAAACAATCACAATTGATAAGGACAATACAACGATCGTGGATGGCGGCGGAAAGCGGAGCGATCTGGAGGGCAGGGTCAAACAGATCCGGGCTCAGATCGACGAAACGACATCCGACTATGATGGAGAGAAACTTCAGGAAAGACTGGCCAAATTGATCGGTGGCGTGGCGGTAATCAACGTGGGTGCGGCCACAGAGATCGAAATGAAAGAGAAGAAGGCCAGAGTGGAAGATGCCCTGAATGCCACAAGGGCTGCTGTGGAGGAGGGGATTGTCCCCGGAGGCGGGGTTGCCTTCATACGGACACTTCCAGAGCTTGCTAAATTGAAATTGGAAGGCGAGGAACAATCCGGCGCTAATCTTGTGATGAGGGCCCTTGAGGAACCGATTCGCCAGATTGTAAATAATGCCGGGGCTGAAGGGTCTGTGGTGGTAGAAAAGGTCAAAACGGAAAAAGGCGCCTTTGGCTACAACGCGGAAAAGAACGAATATGAAGACCTTTTGAAGGCTGGCATTACTGATCCAACCAAGGTCACGAGATTTGCCCTGCAGAATGCCGCGTCGGTTTCGTCTCTGCTGTTAACCACCGAAGCTATGATTGCGGAAAAACCAGCAGAAAAGGACGACATGCCCGGAATGCCTCCTGGAGGCGGTTTGGGTGGCATGGGTGGGGGTGGTATGGGTCGTATGGGGGGAATGATGTAGAGAAAGTTCCTCTAAGCTTTAACAATAAGAAGTGACGGGGTTCTTTTCCGTCACTGTCAGCTACTATAAGAATTGTATCCGGAACGAGAAAGTTCATGTTTCCGGGTACAATTTTTTTTTGCGCTGAACCACAATTTAAATTCAGCAAAACACTTCAGCCTTTAGAAAAATTTTTGACAGGATAACAGGATAAACAAGATTCTGTTTCAAGGGCATAAACAAGATTAGGTCTCATTGTAGCCATCCAGTAAATCAAAAAAAAGCATAACCCCTGGACCAGAACGATCCCTAATAACCTAAACTCAAAAAGTCAGGTTTGGAATGTGGTGAATACCCCCCGAAAAGGAGTGCTATTCTCAATGATCAGTTAAATTGTTAATTCCGGTGAATGTAAGATTGGAATCAAACGTAACGTAAATGATTTAGGTGAGGATTTACAGGATGAGTTTAGATTATTGAAATCCTGAATATCCTGTCAA
>JAUWMY010000318.1 GCA_030612945.1 Desulfobacteraceae bacterium | reverse complement strand
TCTCTATTATTAAATGAACTCAACTAATAGGGGTGTCATGTTCAGGGTTGTTTCGCATTTCATCAGTTAACCCTAACGTTGCAGACCTGCACCGAGGAAACTAAAAAATGATATCGCGCATTCTAAAACATGGTTTCCGTGGTTTTTGCGCTGTTCTGCTGGGCATTTCTTGCCTGGGAGTGTCCCAGGCCCAGGAGGCGGAAAAAACCTACTCCATATCCCTTACAAAGACGGCGGGAATAGAGGAGGATATCTATGAGGTTGATAACAAGAAGGTCCTGACAGAAGAATATACTATAAAAGAGGGGGAATGGGTATGGCAAATCCTGAGACAAAAGGGCCTGTTGAAACAGCGAAATTTGTCTGAAATACTTTCTGTTCTCCAGGCGCTGAACGCATCTCTGGGCAGCCTGGATCTGGTCCATCCGGGAGAGAAAATAATTATACCACTTAAAATTGCCCCGGTTGCAGGGACTTCTGTTATTGCAGCCTCTCCCCCACCTGTAAAGGTCTCGCTTGTGGATCTGAAGGATGTAGATCTTGAAAACTACACGGTTGAACGTGGGGACAGCCTGACCCGCATTATCAAAGGACGCTATGATATTCCCAAAGATTATTTATATGGTGAGTATCTTGGAATGATCAAAAAGTTAAACCCATCCATCCGGGATTTGAATATCATCCACCCGGGGCAAAAAATCAAACTGCCTGTCTACTCTCCTCAAGTTGTGAGAAAACCCATTAAGATGGCAATGCCACAGGAATCTGAAGAAAAAAAAGAGTATGTGAAAGAAGATAAAACAGAAAGCTCTGTGTCTGATGATCTTGGTGTCATATTTATTGAAATGGGAGAGGAATGGGTCAAAACCGGCGAGCATTTTATCCCGTTAAAGTCGGGCAGTCAGATAGATCTCAAGGCGGTATCTTTTCCCATCCTCAACCTTCAAAACGGTTTGAGGGTGATGGTGGACCTCAACAATAAACTCCCCGATAAGATGGCAAGGCTTATAGAATCAAGCTGGGGAAATTACAGGGTTCTCCATCTTGTGGAAGGCGATAATCTTAGGTCTGCCTTAGACAAGATTTTGGAGGTGTGCAACTACCCCAAGGTATCCAAAATGGGCGAGGCTCTTGAACTGGGCGGAGATATCCCTATTCGGATCACAGCCGACTGGATTGTAAAAATTTCCGAAAAACAATCACATAACAGGCCGGGATTTGTAGTCATTAACCTCAATGAAGACCCTGTCACGAACACACCCTGGATGATTAAAGAATACCTGAATAGTCTGGGAGTAAAAGTCATTGATTACCCACACGGTGATGATAAGGGAACAGAGGTGGTGGAAAATGCGGCAACGTTAAAGGGGGGAGGAGAACCTGCATCACTAATAAGGGCGTTATTGGACATTACAGGCCGGTCTTATTCTACCGATGTGGAGATTCCTGTTTATCAAAAGCAAAAGGCCGACTTCAAGTTGATTATCAAGGCTGACTTTTTCCTGAAGATCAAAGGAAGAGACGCTATCATTGATCTGATCGGTCTGGCCCCGGAAATGATCTCTCTTTTAGAAGATCATAAGTTTTCAGTTCTCTCAATGGCAAACGAAAAAGACCCGTTGACCATGGTTTCCATGACCCTCGAGTTTCTGGAGATTGAATCTCAAAATGGTCCCCATTCCTTTATGGCTGGTAACAGAGATGATTCAAGAAATGTCAAATTGACTTTGCCAGGAGTCGTCTTTACCGATTCGCGGGGAAATCCGGTTCTTGCTACCCCGCTTATCCTGCCTGAAGAAATTGTGGCATTTTTATCAAAACGAGCCTACAGGATTCTGCCATTATCCTTTTCCTGAGGCTGTATGCTATTTTATTTGTAATTTCTCAACAAGTTCGGGCATTCAGACTTCTTCCCCCTTTTGCAAAGGGGGATTGAGGGGGATTTTTCTAATACAGGCTGGATTTATTGAGAACTTACAATTCTGGCTTGTAACTCATTGAAATCATTAAGTGCGCAATTGGAAAATGACCAATTCCTGATTTTTGACGGACTATCAGCCCTTTTAAAAAAATAGATGGAGGAGAATCAAATGGCTTTGATGACACCGGAACAATTTGAAGACAGCTTGAAAGAAGTTAAACCTCGGATTTTCATGAATGGGAAACGGGTGGAAAATGTCCTGGAGAACCGGAACACCCGAACTGTTGTGGAGGCCAATAAGGCAAGTTATGAATGGGCTCTGGACCCGAGGTACAAGGATATTATGACATGCTATTCACCGCTCATTGATGATGTAGTGAATCGCTATACCTATGTAAGCGCCAGCAATGAGGACCTTGTAAAAAAGGCTGAGGCCGGCACTTTCACCGCAGAGATGCTGGGTACATGCATATACCGTTGCGTGGGATATGATTCCTTCCACTCCCTGGCCAGTACCACCTGGGAGATGGACAGAGATTTGGGAACAGAGTACCGTCCGCGATTTATGGAATACCTGAAGATGGTGCAGACAAAGGAGCTTTCCGTGGCCGGTGCACTGACCGAGGCGAGGGGCAGCCGTAGCAAAAAGACCCTGGACTGGAAAGACCCATATCTCTCGCTAAAGATCGTCGATAAGAACAAGGACGGTATTGTTGTGCGAGGTGCCAAGATTAACATTAGCGGTGCTTATGCAAGCCATGAAATGGTAGTTTTGCCCCAGGCAGCCCATTTTAAGGGCGAAGAAGACTACGCTGTGGCATTTGCTACTCCGGTGGATGCCAAGGGAATCACCTTTGTGTGCCAGTATACCCCCTATTCTGCTGAAAGAGATTTGGCTGATGATATTGAGGAACTGGGAAATCCCGTATTCGGACAGCGCGAGACATCCCTTGTGGTCTTTGATAATGTATTTGTTCCCTGGGACCGGGTCTTTCATTGTGGAGAATATAAATATTCCGTAAAACTCGTGACCCGTTTTGCCAGGACCCATCGTATGACCTGCGGTGGAACATGCAAGGTGGGCTTTATGAACCAGATCATTGGGGCATCAAAGCTGATTCAAGAATACAAAGGGTTGGAGAAGGCCGCCCATATCAATGAGGAGTTGGCGGAGATGGTGGTTTTGAGAGAGACCGGCAGGGCTTGCGGGATGGCTGCTGCCTACAAAGGATCAGAAGAGCCTGAGGGCTCTGGAGTGTTCCTTCCGGATGAATTGATGGGCAACGTCTCCAAGTTGAATGTATGTAATGCCTTCTGGCGGGTGATGGCACTGGCCGGAGATATAGGCGGAGGTCTGATTGTCACACTGCCCTCCCTCAAGGAACTAAAAAACCCTGAAGTAAAGGATTATGTCGAGGAATTCTATAGCTTTGGGTCTGATGAACCCACGGAAAACATCATGAAGGTACACAAACTCCTGCAGAACTGGACAGCCGGGCTCCACGGCGTGGGCACCTGGCACGGTGCCGGACCTGTTATGGCCCAGAAGATCATGCTTCAAAGGGTCATTGACTATGGGCGTGAGAAAGAGCTGGTAAAGCGAACTTTGAACCTCAAAGAAAAGGAGAGCTAAGGTTATAAATTTCATAAATAATTGACAGGATAACCCCGCGTTCCGCGGGGCCCCGACAGCGGGATCTACGCTCCGCTTCGACAGGCATGGATGGACATGATGTTAATCCAGTTAATCAAAAAAGGAAGTAGCAAAAATGCCTAAAGGGATCTAAAGTGCCTAAAGTTGGAAACATTCATTTTTAATTTTAGCTAATTTTAGACCCTTTAAACGTATTTGCTCAATATTCTGTAGATAAAACCCATAAGGGTAAACTCCGAGTTAGGAATTTAGGCGTGAGCCTTTTATGCTCCCTCAGCATATTGAGCAGTTACCTTTAAACGTTAGGTCACCCATATTAATTAATCACCTTGATGTTACGGTAAAACCCGTAGGCCTGATCTTAATTCCTGGACCTGTCAAGAACAGGTTTTAGAGAAAGAAAAGTTAAAACAAAGTGTAAAATCAAGGATTACAATAAAAGATCAACAGGATGATGAAAATTATCAAGTTCCCGCTACAAGCGGGATTAATCCTGTCAAAAAAGTCCTTAGCGTCATTTTTCGGTTGGATTTTTCCATTTCACCCTATTGAGCGGTTTTTAATGCGGCTCGTTGCTATGGCCAAGATACGTTCTTTCATTTGCTTTGTACGGATTAATCGGCGGTCCGCCGTAGGCAATGAGGCGC
>JAUWMY010000117.1 GCA_030612945.1 Desulfobacteraceae bacterium | reverse complement strand
ATCGAGTAACTACTGGCAATTACATGATTTTTTTTGAGTATTACTTGCTCTTGATCAAGTTCGTTGCTCATAGGCTGCCGCTTGCGGCATAAACCAGCTTTTTACGAATCCATCAAAATTAGAATTTCTGGCACTGAGCATTGATGCCCATATAAAAAAGTCTTTTTACATGGATTTAGGAATTCAGGGATTACGAATTATTTAAACTTGTTGTGAGAATATTGAATTGGAGGATCCTGCGAATTTTGACTTTTTACAAAACCATCAGCATTAATATTTATTTAATCCGGGAAGTAGTGTTGAAAAATCACAAAATTTATTTTATAGAAGATATTCAAGCGTAAGTTTTCGGCTAAAATATTTTTATTTTTCCCGCCATCGGCGGGATAGAATTTCCGAGACGTTGACCAAGGAGGATACTCAATGGGAAAAATAGAGAGAGCTATTATCAGCGTGACTGATAAGAGCGGGATTGTAGAATTTGCGAATTCTCTTTCCGGGTTGGGCGTGCAGATTCTTTCAACAGGTGGAACTGCAAGGGCATTGCGGGATGGGGGAATTTCAGTGACCGATATTTCCGATTATACCGGGTTTCCTGAAATGATGGACGGCCGCGTAAAGACCCTTCACCCCAAGGTCCACGGAGGGCTTTTGGGGCTCCGTGACAACCCTGAGCATGTGGAGATGATGAAGGCACATGGGATCAAAACCATTGACATGGTGGTAGTGAACCTTTACCAGTTTGAAAAAACAGTGGCAAAAGAAGGGGTGACCCTGGAAGAAGCTATTGAGAACATCGATATTGGTGGGCCCTCCATGCTCCGGTCTTCTGCCAAGAACTTCAGGTATGTGACGGTCATTGTAGATCCTGCCGACTATGAAGTTGTCTTACGGGAGATGAAGAAAACAGGTGGTGAAACCACTCTCAAGACGCGGTTTCGACTTGCACGGAAAGTCTTTCAACTGACGCACCAATACGACGGGGCCATCAGCGAGTACCTGGAAACGGTGGATTTGTGAAGGTTATAGTTAGTGCCCGACCGAAAACTGTTATTTTTCCCAATCTCTTCGTCAGGCTCAAATTGTAATCCTCGAAATACTCACTGTATTCCTGTGGTTATAATTTTCGCCTTCCTTGATATTGGAAAAAATTCCTAGTTTTCGTTCAGACACTAGTTCGCCTGTGTTGATGTTTTATTTTTTGTTTCGAAGCTTTTTTTCTTTTTCAGAGCAGGGCATGTTTTTGTGAACATGGCGGCTCTTCTTTTTGCAGTATATTGCCTGAAATGTCCTGCAGCTTCCAGACCCATCCAGAGATTCACCTTTAGGCCAGGTCGCGAATTTACAGGAAAAATCACAGAATTCCATGTCCACACCTTTTATTGAAGCGTTACCTTTTCCATAGGTTCTTCGGCTGGTTGAATACTGCCAAATTTTTGCTCATATTTCAAAATGTTTTCCTGAAGGGCCTTGATAATGCGCTTGATATGGCCGGGGCTGACAATGATCCTCGCGGTCAGGGCGCCGGAAGGGGGCGCAACCATAAGAAAATCCATAATAAATTCTTCTTTTGTGTGCGACACAACCATGTTATTTGAATATGCACCGCCTGCCAGCTCTTTTGGAAAGTTCACCCTGATTTCCTTTGGGTTATTTGCCATGCTCCACTCCTCTGCTTTTATGTCTCTAATTGCGTAAATTTTTGCCCAAAAAATAACTCTACAAAAAAATATCTGAATAAACAAATAGTTTTCACCCTATGCTGGATTTTTATGTGTAGAAAATTCCTTGACAGGTCAAATTCAATACAGTAAATTGGTTATACAATGTAGCCGTTTTGTAGCTACCTTTTTTTCCAGATAACCCTTTGCCTTGCGTGGAGGAGTTTTATGGGTTCCCTTAAATGTTTCTCTCCGACTATCAGCCTTGCGGATCAGTTAAGCGAGGAATTTTCCTGTTTCTATCCAGAATCCGAAAAAATATTTTTAAAGCAGCACTATCACTTTACAAATGGAAAGGAGGTGAAAAGGCACATCAGTAGTGGTTTGGGTCTTAAACATATTTTCGTTTAATCTTTTTATAAGGAGGGTGTCCTAATGAAGAAAAAAAGCTTTTTGTTTTTCCTGGTCGCTATCGTGGGGGTTGCTTTTTTAAGCATAGGCTTGTTTAAAGCCGAAGCAGGCCCAATTAAACTAACTTACAGCAACTTTTTTCCGCCGGCACATTTCAATGGCAGCCTGGGCGCATCCTGGGCAAAGGAAATAGAAAAGCGCTCCAATGGCAGAGTAAAGATAACCTATTTTCCCGGAGGCGCATTGCTCAAGGGAGGGGGCATGTATGATGGAATCTTGAAAGGGATTACAGATATAGGCATGTCCTGTTTTGCCTATACCCGTGGACGGTTTCCTGCAATGGAGGCGCTTGATCTTCCAATGGGGTATACAAGTGGGTATGCTGCGACCATGGTTGCTAATGATTTTTATAAGAAGTTCAAGCCGGAGGAATTGTCTAAGGCTGAAGTTATGTATATACACGCTCACGGCCCTGGACTGCTTCACAGTAAAAAACCTGTAGCAAAGCTGGAGGGCATGAAAGGACTGAAAGTCCGGGCAACCGGCTTAAGTGCAAAGGTGGTAAAGGCCCTTGGCGGCGCACCGGTTGGCATGCCCCAGGGAGGAACCTATGAGGCCCTTCAGAAGGGTGTAGTGGAGGCAACATTTAGCCCAATGGAGGTGTTAAAGGGGTGGAAACAGGGCGAAGTGATCAAATCTACTACTGAGTGTTACAGCGTCGGCTACACCACTGCCATGTATGTTATGATGAATAAGAAAACATGGAATAAACTGCCTAAGGATATCCAGAAGATAATTAAGGAAGTCAATGCTGAGTGGCTGGTCAAGCATGCTGCAGGGTGGGACAAAGCTGATCAGGCAGGACGGGAATTCAGCCTCAGCCTGGGCAATAAGATAATCCCGCTGTCAAAAGAGGAAAGCGCCCGCTGGGCCGGGGCCGTTGCGCCGGTTTTTGACAATTATGTAAAGACTGCCAAAGGCAAGGGTTTGCCAGGCGATGCCTATTTAGATTTTATACGAAAAGGAATTAAAAAATACAGCAAGTAGTAAGCAAAAGGAAAAGTGCAGGGGTTGCCGGTCGTCATTTCAAACGGCAATCCCCTTTTATAACATGGAAAGCCTGGTTCTCCGGGCCACGTCAGAGTTATATGGCTATGCCTTGGAGTTTTACGTTTCGGAGTATTGGAGTAATGGAGAACTGGAGTAGTGGTAAAAGAAAATGCGATTGTGAGGGTTTTCAGGAACTAAACTTGAATAATGATGCCTTAATTAGTGAGCGGGCGGTTATTCCATCACTCCATCACTCCAGTACTCCACCACTCCATAAGCTATTGAAATGCCAACAAACGAATTCCCCTCTGGGGATAACCAAAGCCTGGCCCTCTGTGCCAGGATTTTTACCTATGACACTGGGGAGATACGATGGCCGTTTTTACGAGAGAAGTTAGGCGCTTATCTAACTTTTTAAATTTGGTGGCAGGGTGGTCTCTGGTGGGGATGACTGCTCTCACCTGTGCCGATGTTATCCTGCGCATCTTCAGACATCCCATACTTGGCACCTATGAAATAGTTGGGTTTCTTGGGGCAATAGTAGCTTCCTTCGCCATGGCCCATACGACTATACTACGAGGGCATGTAGCAGTGGAATTATTGGTTATGCGGCTGCCCCACAAGGTTCAGGTCGTAATCTATCTCATCATTCATGTATTGAGCATAGCGCTTTTTGCCCTGATTGCCTACGAGAGCATACTCTTTGGTAATGACTTGCGACTCGCAAACGAGGTATCCTTGACCTTGCAAATCCCGTTTTTCCCAGTCCTATTCGGGATATCATTTGCCTGTATGGTGGTGTGTCTGGTCCTCCTGGTAGATTTCTGGAGGGTGCTCGTGGGACAGGCAAAGGTATGGTATCAATGGGAGGTATAAGAATTGCCTGATGAAGCATTGCAAGATCAACGACGATAAGGAGAGCAGATTATGAGTCCAACGACAATAGGCTTGATTGGATTGGCAATTCTTATAATTGTCCTCTTTTCTCGCATGCCAGTGGGGTTTGTAATGGCCCTGATTGGGGTTATCGGGTTTAGTTATGTTGTTTCCTGGGAGGCTGGCCTGAGAATAATGGCAAAGGATTTCTTCGGGATTTTTGGGTCCTATAGCCTGACCGTTGTTCCGCTTTTCATCCTTATGGGGCAGGTGACCTTCCATGCTGGCATTAGTAGCCGTCTTTTTGATACCGCCTATAAATTTGTTGGCCATCTACCGGGTGGTTTGGCCATGGCTACCGTCGCTGCATGTGCGGGTTTTGCCGCGGTATGTGGTTCCACTAACGCCGCTGCGGCCACTATGGCAACGGTGGCCATGCCTGAAATGAAGCGTTACAAGTATGGAGATGTATTATCTACAGGTACTGTGGCCGCGGGAGGAAGCCTGGGGATTCTCATCCCTCCAAGTGTAATTTTCATTATCTACGGCATTCTGACAGAGCAGTCTATCGGTAAGCTTTTCGTGGCCGGGGTTGTTCCAGGTATACTCCTATCCGCCTTGTTCGGACTTACAATTTATATCTGGGTACGGCTGAGACCGGAGATAGCCCCGCAAGGGCCAAAGACTACCTTCAAGGAAAAACTCGTTTCATTGGGCGGAGTCGGAGAGACCCTGATTCTTTTTATACTTGTTATGGGAGGGCTCTTTATCGGTTTCTTCACACCAACGGAAGCTGGCGCCATCGGAGCCGGAGGGGCTATCGTACTTGGTTTTGTGCGCAGGCGGCTTACCTGGCAGGGATTCATAAAGGCGCTTTTTGAAAGCACAAGGATTTCGTGCATGGTCCTGGTTATAGTTGCAGGCGCGACGGTTTTCGGCCATTTCCTGGCCATCACCAGGATTCCTTATGCGCTGGCTACCTGGGTCAGTGAGCTTGCACTGCCTAACTTTGGTATTATGGCCTTTATAATCCTTGTCTATCTTGTGGGTGGTTGTTTTATCGATGCCCTGGCCCTGATTCTGTTGACCATTCCGATATTCTACCCGGTTGTTACGAACATGGGGTATAATCCTATCTGGTTCGGTGTGATAATTGTATTGGTGACCCAGATGGGAGTTATCACCCCTCCAGTTGGCGTGAATGTCTATGTAGTCCACGGGGTAGTCAAGGATGTGCCTTTGGAAAGCATTTTTAAAGGGGCATTTCCTTTTCTTGTTGCATTGATTCTTTGTGCCCTAATACTTATACCCTTTCCCCAAATTGCGCTCTTTTTACCCAGCTTCATGCGGTAATGCTACATCAATATATCACCGCAGAGTTCGAACTTTTTGAGAAATTAATGTTTGCAGTGCGAGGTGCGCAACTTGTCAGACCTTCCCCTAATAGGCATTACCATGGGCGATCCGGCGGGAATTGGGCCGGAAATCATCGTCAAGGCGCTGGCTGATAGAACCATTTATGGTCTGTGTCGGCCCGTGGTCTTAGGGGATCCGGAGATTCTCTCTTCAGCCATTTTAAAATATCGCCAAAAGCTGCCCCTAAATATCATTTCAAACTCTTCCGAGGTCAGGTCAACTCCTGGCAAGATAGATCTAATGGCTGTTTCGAGGTTGAAAAGCGGGTCAATCTTTCCCGGAAAACCCACTGTGGAGGGGGGCAGGGCAATGGTGGATTATGTCATAAGGGCCGTGGACATGATCCGAAAGGGAGAGCTTGAAGCCATGGTAACCTGTCCCATAAGTAAAATCCTGATGCACCAGGCCGGATACGCCTATGAAGGGCACACCCAACTCATTTCCCATCTAACGGATACACATGACTATGTAATGATGCTTGCCGGAGAAAGGCTGCGTGTGGCCCTGGTGACCATCCATTGCCCGCTTAAAGAGGTCCCGGCTATTCTTGATCAAGAATTGGTTTACAAGACAATCGTCATAACGGCTAAGGCCCTCCGGGAAGACTTTGGGTTTGAAAAACCCCGCCTGGCCGTGGCAGCCCTGAATCCCCATGCCAGCGAGTCAGGCCTGTTTGGATCGGAAGAGAAAGAGATTATCGGCCCCGCAGTCAGCAGGGCCAGGGATGAAGGGTACAATGTGGCGGGGCCATTCCCCGCGGATACCTTGTTTCATAAGGCAGCATCAGGCCAATTTGAAGCGGTGGTTGCCATGTATCATGATCAAGGGCTGATCCCTTTAAAGTTGCTTCATTTTTCTGATGCGGTGAATGTAACCCTGGGCCTTCCCATTATCAGAACGTCTGTGGATCATGGAACAGCTTATGATATTGCAGGTACCGGACAGGCTGATGACTCCAGCTTGAAGGCCGCCATCAGAATGGCCGCTTCTATGGTCAAAAACAGACAGGAAAAAGTTGAGGGGTTGAGTAGTTGACAACTCGTTTTCATGGATATTCTCAAGTTCAAACAAAGATTTTCAAAAGTAACCTTCTGCAGTTGTTAATACAAAAACCCAAACAACCATAAAGGAATGACGTTCCCGAAGCCAACTTCAGTGTCATCCTGCACCACGAAAGCACTATCAGCCCCCTTAATCTGGTTTTTTCCTTTGCTTCTTCCGCCGACTTCAAATAAATACATGCCTTCAACCAGAAAATCCCCCTGGCTTGGGATGCTGACAGTCATACCAGCACTTTTCAGTTGATGGGTAAAAAAAGTTTCCCGCGCGGTGCCTGCTTGATCCTTTCCGCCAAGCTCTCCGGCTACTCCTCTGAGCAAGTTAGTGTTTTCCATATAGATTTTAGATGGCTTGCGCACGAGTCGATAACCTGTCTCTGAGGGTAAAATGCCACAAATCAATCCGGCCCGTTCCATGGAATCCAGATAGATGTAAGTATATTCCTTCGAGATTCCCAGATTCCTCGACATTCTCTCAATATTGGGCGTAAACGGCTGCGATGTGGCGAGAAGCCATATCATGCGCTTCAGTACAGGCACATTGGAAGGCTTAATGCCTATAGCTGCAGGGATGTCTTCGTAGAGCACCTTTTCCAGCACATTCAAAAGTTTGTGATGATAGTCTTCTTTCCCTTCAAGGAAAAAGGGGTAGACCCCGTGATCGAGGTAATGCTTGAAGTGCCGATGGACAACGATAACGGAGAACGACCCATCCGCAATCCCGTGACAGGGCGCAAAAATTTCTATGGTTCAGGAAGTCTGTGGAGTTCCC
>JAUWMY010000262.1 GCA_030612945.1 Desulfobacteraceae bacterium | reverse complement strand
ACACTGCTGTTTGATGGAGTTAAGGAGGGTGTATATCCCGGGGCAGTGCTTTTAGTAGCTCAGGAAGGCAGGATTGCGTTTTTACGGGAAGCTGGCCATCGTTTGTTGACTCCCCATGCAGAGCCAATGCACAAGGACACTATATTTGACCTGGCATCTTTGACCAAGCCCCTGGCTACTACCCTGGCCATTATGAAATTGGTTGACCAGGGGAATTTCAATCTGGACCAACCCTTAATGGACCTGCTGCCAGGTCCCATACCAAGGGATAAGAGGGCCCTGACACCACGGTTGCTTTTAACTCACTCGGCAGGTTTTTCGGATTGGAAACCATTTTATCTTGAGCTTGATCGTTTCAGGATTGAAGAGAGAAAGAGCGTATTGAGAAAGAGATTATTAGATCTCCCACTGGTTTACAAGCCGGGTGATGGGACGCTCTACAGTGACCTTGGATTTATGATTCTTGAGTGGGTTGTTGAAGAAAGAGGAAGTACCCCCATGCACATATTTCTTGATAGCCACTTCTATGACCCCCTGTCACTGAAAAAGACCTTTCTCAGTAATAGGGGCTCGGAACCTCTGTTTGGGAAGGAACAATTTGCTGCTACAGAAGACTGCCCCTGGCGTAAAAGAATTATTCGTAGTGATGTCCATGACGATAATGCATATGCTGTGGGCGGCTATTCAGGCCATGCCGGATTGTTCGGAACAGCCGAAGAGGTCTATGCCCTTGTGAACTTGTTGCGAAGCCATTTTTTTGGGGAGAGATCAGATTATCTCAAAACGGAAACGGTCCGGGAATTTTTCACCTTACAGGGCCTTGTGGAAGGCAGCACATGGGCTCTGGGTTGGGATACCCCGTCTCCTGAAAATTCCAGTTCAGGAAAATATTTTTCAAAGAAAAGTGTGGGGCATCTCGGTTTTACAGGTACATCAATATGGATAGATCTCGAGCGCGATGTGGTGGTTATTTTTCTTACAAACCGGATTCATCCGACCCGGAACAATGAAAAGATAAAAGCATTCAGGCCCAGGCTCCATGATTTGATTATGGAGGAACTTAGCAAGGACAATTGATGATTGACTGACTATTGTCGATTGATGATTGTTTATTGACAAATGACCAAAGAGGAATCCTATGGGCGAAATAAGAAGTACAATGGATATAATCATGGAAAAAGCCAAAGGGCTGACCATGAGCGAGGAAGAGAAAGAGGCGTTCCGGAAGAAAGAGACTGAGGGGAAGGTAAGGGGGCTTTTTCAGAGGTTTCTGGATGGATTCATTGATGCAGAGCGGTTAAAAGATGAAATAGGGAGCCTCGGGGAAGAGCGGTATGCCGTGGCAAGGGAGTCTTTTTTAAGGGAATGCATGGGTCGTATGGGGCCAGGAGCAGACAACACGATACTTCTCGATGCGCTTGAAAATGCAGCGGATCTGGATATCGCCCCTATCAAGAAGATCATACTGGATTACAATAAGGAATTTGAACAGCAGAAAATGGATCGGAAGCAGGTACTGCAGAAAAATTTAGAAGGGTTAGGCATTTCCGGATCAGCAGTCACCCCCAATATCCACGCAGATCAGGAGTGGAGTATACATCTGTCTGAAATGAATAAGGGATTTCAAGAAAAATTGAAAAATATATAACCGTTCACAGGTTCAGGGTTCAACGTTTCCCGCTAAAAGCGGGGTTAAAAATGCTCATTTTCCCAAGTAATTGCCAATTTAGCTCCAAATTTTTGATTAGGCCTTACGAAGCTTACGCTTTTCTCATAAATACGTAACCCAAATGCACTTCGGGGACGAGAATTGAACCTTGAACCCATGAACCTTTGAACCTGTGAACGGTTACCAAAATATTTTATGAGTATAAGCTTTGTCCTTAACTTTAGCGCACTTTAGCTCACCCTGGCCCAGACCTGGTATATAAAATTTGTGATTTGATCCATCTATCAGGAGTATAAACACCGGTAGACACTATTGCATCCGATAACATAGCGCCAGGGCAGGCTTTAGTCACTTTAGCTCACTTCTCTCCTATATATTAATAACCTTATCCGCCAGTTGTATTGCTGTTACGATATCCAGCATATTGGTGGTTTCCCCAACCTGTTTTTCATCCAGCAGGTTGAAATGCGTCAAACACGTCCCGCAGACAAGGATCTGAAGCCCCCGTTCCTCATATTCCTTTAGAACCGGGAGGACCTCTGCGTCCTCAGTAGTCAGTTTGACCCCGTTGTTCACAAAAACCAGACGCCACAGTTCATCCCCCATTTCTTTCAGGGTTTTCAGGAAGCTCACCATGAGTTTCGATCCCAGCTCATCGTCGCCATGCCCCATACAGTCATTGGCTACCATGACCATTATCTTCTCTTGTCCGGTTTCAGGTTTTTCAGCCACTGGCTCATCAGGTACAGCACCACCTTCTATTTTTCCAATCACATGAAATTCCGCTCCCTCCTGCTCAACAGAGACTTCAAATCCCTGAGATTCCAGGAAACGATTCACGTTTTGCTTTGACGCCTCATTATCCACAGTGACTTTGATGATGTCAGGGTGATCCGTTTCTATTGCATCCTTTGTCTGTAATACCGGGGCAGGGCAGGCAAGTCCCCGGCAATCAAGTTCCTTTTTCATTACATTTTCCTTTCTATTTTCTCACCGCCGAGACACAGAGGGCACTGAGTTCAATGATTTTCCCTTTGCCTTTGAGAGGAGGGCAAAGGGAAAATGCTAAGCAATTTGGATGAATATTGAGATTGCTTTATGCCAACCTGCTTGCATTCAAAGAGGGACGTTCCAGTATCTTCAATATCCCAAAGGATTGCGTTTTTCTGCTTTTCGTCCTCTCAGCGAAAGGCAGAAAGAAAATGGGCAAATCTCTGCGACCTTTGCGACTCTGCGGTGAATTAAACTGCTAAATTACTCTCGCAATATGCTATGTAACAACAATCCTTTCTTTTGGTTCGGTCGCAACATCTCCTATAATGGCCGCATTATCCATCCCCTTTTCCTTTAGCTTCTCGATAAGCTCATCAGCGTTTTCCCTATCCACGCAAATAAGCAAACCCCCGGACGTCTGAGGGTCAAAGAGGACATCCTGAACAAGGCGGTCCACAGAAGGGGCGAAATCTACCATGCATTCACGGAATTCCCGGTTGTTGTATGTTCCAGCAGGTACCAGACCCATCCCAGCGTATTCCAGGGTCTCAGGGATAATGGGTATGGTCTTGCTTATGAGCGTAACACTTAATTCTGTATCTATTATCATTTCAGCAATGTGACCTAACAGACCAAAGCCGGTAATGTCTGTGCACGCATGGACCGGGTAGTCTTTCATAATTTCGGCTGCATCCCTGTTAAGAGTGGCCATGAGACGGGTGACAGTCTCTATGATTCCCCTGGAGGCAAGCCCCCCTTTTATAGCGGTGTTAATGATGCCGGTTCCCAACGGCTTGGTCAGTATCAGGCGGTCTCCAGTTTTGAGGTTCTTCTTGGTCAGGATGCGATCCGGGTGAATGAACCCGGTGACAGATAGACCATATTTCAGTTCTTTGTCTTCCACACTGTGCCCGCCGACCAGAACCACACCAGCCTCTCTCATCTTGTCCAATCCTCCCTGGATAATCTGGCGGAGGACGGATATATCCATATCTTTAATGGGAAAGGCGACAAGGTTCATGGCTGTTTTGGGAACCCCGCCCATGGCATAGACATCACTCAGGGCATTGGCCGCGGCGATCTGTCCGAACCAGTATGGATCATCCACAATGGGCGTAAAAAAATCCACGGTCTGGATAATGGCGAGGTCATCAGTGACCTTGTAAACCCCGGCGTCATCCGCCTGGTCCAGCCCTACAAGTACATTTGAATTCGTGGGGAATTCCAGTCCACAAAGTGCCTTATCCAGGTCCCCTGGAGGTAATTTTGAGGCTCAGCCTGAACCTGCAACGGTTTCAGTTAGGCGAAGCGCTTTAGGATTAGTCATGGTTTTTCTCCTCAATTATAGATCTGCAACGGCCTCAAGGTCGGTTATAAGCTTTTTCAGGTCCAGGTCATAATTCGCCGCAACATTTTTCAGGGGTTCGAAGAGCGCCTGGCAACAAATGCATTCACCTGCCTGTTCATCGTATTGTTTAAAAACGGCTTCGGTTTCCCTGTGCTTAGAAACGACGTCCAGGACGGTCATCTCCGGATGGATAAAATTTTCTTTATCAGGCAAAGGTTTTGTCACGGATTCCTCCATTCTCATTGAGAATCTCTTCCAGCGCCCTGGGTATATGCTGAATGATCTCCATCACCTGGGTGGCAGGTGTGGGCTTTGCATAGTGCCCGGCCAAACGATTTACGTTAGCGGCAATGACAGCAGCCTCTTTGATCTGGATACCTGCCGCAATGAGGGCCGCAACAATGCCGGTCAGGGTATCCCCTGTGCCTCCCATGGCCTCCATGGCCTCCTCTACGGGACTGTCAATCGCAGCCTGGATCCCCTGGCTGTTGGCCACATAATCCCGTTTCCCCTTGACTAAGAGATAGCGCGAGGCGTTTTTGTGCTCATAGGCCCGAGCAATCAACTCCGGTATCCGGTCTTCTTCATGTAGAATAAAACCTCTCGTGTAAAAAGGATGAGGCGCCTCTTCATCCGCCAAAAAGGCCAGTTCCCCCGCGTCAGGAGTGAAATGATCATATTCGGATGCCTGCCCGCTCATTTTGGCCGCATACATAACGCCGGCATCAGCATTCA